>JBILTH010000032.1:0-8340 GCA_044371635.1 Rickettsiales bacterium | reverse complement strand
AATTTATGAGTTTATCAAAAATTTAACAAAAGATGTTGTGATGAATATTTGTTCTGATAGTTAATTAGAAAATGAAATGAGTGTTATTAAGAAAGTGAGTTTAGATTTAAAAAAAACAAAATTTATCATCTAAAATTTTGTTGAAAACAATCGAAAGGAGATATTTTCTAAAATTGTGTAGACCCTAATTTGTTCGATTTAACAGTATAAATTGTTAAAAAATGTGGTTTTTTAAAAAAGCACATTTTTTAACATTATCAATATCTTTAAAAGAGAGCTATTTTGAAAAATATTTTATATAGAATTAGCTTTCTTACGATATTTAGCCGCAATTAAGCCAGTTCCAGCAGGAATTAATCTGCCCACGATAATATTTTCTTTTAAACCAGATAAACTGTCAACTTTACCTTGTACAGCAGAATCTGTAAGTATTCTAGTTGTTTCTTGGAAGGAAGCAGCAGAAATAAAAGATTTTGTTTGCAATGAAGCCTTTGTGATACCAAGTAATACTGGGCTACATTGAGCAGGTTTTAAATTTTTAGCCAGAATTTTTAGATTTGCTTGTTCAAATATATCGCTATCAACATATTCACCAACTAAGAAAGTTGTATCACCTGAATTAGTAACCTCAACTCTCTTTAACATCATAGAAAGAATAACTTCTATATGTTTATCATCGATTTTTACACCTTGCATACGATAAACTTTTTGAACTTCATTTACTATGTAGTTAGTAAAAGCTTGCATACCAAGAATTTTTAAAATATCGTGCGGAACCAAATTACCATCTACTAATACATCACCTTTTTTTACCAAATCACCATCACCAAAAAACAAATGTTTATTTTTTGATATGGTATATTCGATTGGCAAAATTTCTGGATTTTCAGAATGTAAAAGTATTCTTTTTTTCGTTTTATAATCTTTGCCAAATTCTATTTTACCATCAAATTCTGCCATAATGGCGGCATTTTTTGGCTTTCTAGCTTCAAATAATTCGGCAACTCTTGGCAATCCACCTGTAATATCACGAGTTTTAGAAGATTCTTTTGGTATTCTTGCAATAATATCGCCAACTAATATTTCGTCACCGTTTGAAACCCCAATAACAGTACCAACAGAAAGAGGGTAATCTTTGTTTTCTTTGCCTTCTATTGAAATTCTTGGTTTTAAATCTTGTTTACTGTATTGTTTCCAGTCGATAACTATTTTCGTTGAAACACCTGTGCTTTCTTCTATTTTTTCTCTTAAAGAAATATTTTCAGATAAATCATTAAATTTCGCTACACCTGAAATTTCAGAAATTACAGGAATATTATATGCATCCCATTCAGTTAAATAATCGCCTTTTTTAATGATAGAATTATGAGCATATCCAATGATTGCACCATATGGCAATTTATAACGATGAAGCTCTATATCTTCTATATCGGTAATTATGAGTTCAAAATTTCTAGTCACCACTACAATTTTATTGTCACGATTAATAATGGTTGATTTTTCATTAAATTTAATTTTGCCTTCAGAAATAGCAGAAATAGAAGATTGTTCAGACCCTCTTTGTGCCGCACCACCAATATGGAAAGTTCTCATTGTAAGCTGTGTTCCTGGCTCACCAATTGATTGGGCAGCAACAACACCAACTGCTTCGCCAATTCCAGCCAAATTACCAGTTGCTAAATCTCTACCATAACATTTAGCACAAACTCCACCATGTGTTTGACAAGTAAGAACCGATCTTACTATTAAAGATTTTATTCCTGATTTTTCTATTTCTTCGGCTTGTTCTTCTTTAATCATTTCTCCTGCAGAAACTATTGTTTTTCCTTTATAAACAACATCTTTAAGCACAACTCTACCTAGGCAATTTTCTGCTAAAGAAACTATGGTTCTACCATCTTCTATTGTTGCTTCAATCGGTATGCCATTTTGTGTTTGACAATCTTCTTCTGTCACAATGCAGTCTTGCGAAACATCAACCAATCTTCTTGTTAAATAACCAGAATTAGCAGTTTTAAGAGCGGTATCAGCCAAACCTTTTCTAGCACCGTAAGCAGAAATAAAATATTCCATTACATTTAGGCCTTCTTTAAAATTTGAAACGATAGGAGTTTCAATGATTTCGCCAGAAGATTTTGCCATCAATCCCCTCATACCAGCAACTTGTTTAATTTGGTTTTCAGATCCTCTTGCTCCAGAATCAGCCATCATAAAAATAGAATTAGCTTTTTTTGGAATGTCAAAAGCAGAAATATAAGACATCATTTCTTTTGAAATTTTGGCAGTACAAGAAGTCCATTCATCTATTACTTTGTTGTATCTTTCGCCAGCAGTTATTAAACCTTCTCTATATTGATCGCTTAATTTTTTTACTTTACCTAAAGAATCAGAAACATAGCTATCTTTATTTTTTGGAATAATCATATCATCTTTACCAATAGAAATGCCAGCATTACAAGCATTTTTAAAACCTAAAGTCATGATTTTATCACAAAAAATAACTGTTTCTTTTTGACCACAGTAACGATAAACAACATCAATAAGATGAGTAACTGCTTTTTTAGTCATAGCCTTATTAACAATGCTAAATTGATTTTTCATTATATTTGGCAAGCAATTATATAAATAAACTCTTCCTGGAGTTGTTTCTATTCTAACAACTTCTCTTTCGCCATTTTCATTGTAAAAAGAATAACGATATAAAATTTTAGTATGCAATGAAATAACTTTACTCACGAGAGCATGCATCAACTCACCTTCTTCTGCTATTGGGTATGACTTGGCATTATCAAAATCTTTACCTTGCATTGTTATATAGTATAATCCTAAAATAATATCTTGTGAAGGCACAATAATTGGCTTACCATTTGCTGGACTTAAAATATTATTGGTTGACATCATTAATGCCCTTGCCTCAACTTGCGCTTCTATAGAAAGAGGTACATGAACAGCCATTTGATCACCGTCAAAGTCGGCATTAAATGCAGAACAAACAAGGGGATGTAATTGTATTGCTTTACCCTCGGTTAAAACTGGTTCAAAAGCCTGAATACCAAGTCTATGAAGAGTTGGAGCACGATTTAATAAAACAGGATGTTCTTTTATCACTTCATCTAAAACATCCCAAACTTCTGGTCTTTCTGATTCGACCATTTTTTTTGAAATTTTAATAGAAGATGATTTTCCGTAGAGTTCTAATTTAGAATAAATGAAAGGCTTAAATAATTCGAGGGCCATTTTTTTTGGTAAACCACATTGATGAAGTTTTAATTCTGGACCAACCACAATAACACTTCTACCAGAATAATCAACCCTTTTACCTAAAAGATTTTGCCTGAATCTACCTTGCTTACCTTTCAGCATATCACTTAAGGATTTAAAAGGTTTTTTATTGGCATTTCGCACTATGGCACCAGATCTTCCATTGTCAAACAAAGCATCAACCGATTCTTGTAACATTCTTTTTTCGTTTTTAATAATGATATCGGGAGCAGATAATTCGATAAGTCTTTTTAAACGATTATTACGATTAATAACTCGACGATATAATTCGTTTAAATCAGAGGCAGCAAATCTACCGCCATCTAACATAACTAGAGGCCTAATATCTGGAGGTATAACTGGCAAAACCGACATTATCATATGTTCAGGCTTGTTGCTAGATTCTAAAAATTGCTCTATTAGTTTTAATCTTTTGATTGCTTTTTCTTTTTTTATTTCAGAAGTTATAGTAATGAGCTCTTCGCGCAACTCTTGTTGTATTTTAACTAGATCAAGATTTTGCAAAACTTTTTGCACAGCTTCAGCACCCATTTCGGCAATAAAACTACCATAACCGTGTACCTGTTGCAAGTTATCATATTCTTCTTCGGTAATTATTTCACCCTCTTTTAATGGAGACATCAAAGAATCGGTTACGATATATGATTCAAAATAAATAACCTTTTCTATTGATTTTAAAGAAACAGCTAAAATTGTACTTATTCTTGAAGGTAAAGATTTTAAAAACCAAATATGAGCAACGGGAGCTGCTAACTCAATATGCCCCATTCTTTCTCTCCTTACTTTAGAAGAGGTAACTTCAACACCGCATTTTTCACATACTATACCTTTATATTTCATTCTTTTATATTTGCCACATAAACATTCATAATCTTTTATTGGACCAAATATTCTAGAACAAAATAACCCGTCTCTTTCTGGTTTGAAAGTGCGATAATTAATAGTTTCTGGTTTAGTTACCTCACCATAAGACCAAGATCTTATTTTATCTGGTTCAGCAATAGAGATTTTAATAGCATTAAAATCGAGCAAATCAACAGATGAATTGTGTGAAGTACTTAAAAGACCGTGAGATGATGTTCCAGCAAGTGTCATAAGATATGTATTAATTTTTACTATTCAACTTTCAATTAAAATAATTAAATTGAAAGTAATGTTATTAGAAATTTTTGTAACATCAATGCTATATTTTTTTTATATCATTAATGTTGTTATTAGAAATATATTGATTATTCTTCTATTAATTCAATATTTAAGCCCAAAGAACGAACCTCTTTAATCATTACATTAAAAGATTCAGGAATGCCACAATTAAAGTTTTGATTACCTTGAATAATAGATTCATAAATTTTAATTCTACCAACCACATCATCTGATTTAACGGTAAGCATTTCTTGTAAAGTATATGCCGCACCATATGCTTGCAATGCCCAACATTCCATTTCACCAAATCTTTGACCGCCAAAATGAGATTTACCGCCTAGTGGTTGTTGAGTAATTAAACTATATGGACCAATTGAGCGAGCATGTATTTTATCATCAACTAAATGATGCAATTTCAACATATAAATATAGCCAACAGTAACTTTTCTTTCAAATTTATCACCAGTTTTTCCATCGTATAAATCAATTTGACCAGAAGTATCTACTCCTGCTATTTCTAGCAATTTATTAATATATTCTTCTTTAGCCTTCTCAAAAATACCAGTTGCAAAAGGAACTCCATTAGTTAATTTTGAAGCAAAATCAACTATTTCAAGATCGGACATTTTATTAATTTTTTCTTGTTCTTGGTTAGAATCGTAAATGCTTAATAAGGTATTTTTTAGTTTTTCAATATATTCAAGTTTATTTTTAGATACACTATCTAATAAAATCGCTATTTTTTTACCAAGCTCTTTAGAAGCAAAACCTAAATGTGTTTCTAAAATTTGCCCCACATTCATTCTTGAAGGAACTCCTAAAGGATTTAAAATAATATCAACTGGCTGACCATCCTGTGAATATGGCATGTCTTCTACTGGAGCTATTTTTGAAACCACACCTTTATTACCGTGCCTACCCGCCATTTTATCTCCTGGTTGTAGACGATATTTAGAAGCAATATAAACTTTAACAATTTTTAAAACCCCCTGCCCTAATTCATCACCAGCTTTTATTTTTGCAACTTTTATTTGATATTGTTTTTCAGATTCTGCAATAACCTCTTCGTAATTTTTAATTAAATTTTCTATAGAAAGCATTGCAACAGAATCGGTTACAATAATTTTTATTAATTGATGTTTAGATAAATTTTCGAGATCAAAATTAGAAAGATTGGTTCCTGCTTTAAATTTATCAAAGGCAACAGATAATTTTTTACCATTTAAAATTTTAATAATAGATTCTTTAATTGAGATATCTAAAAATTTTGTATAAAGATCTTTTTTAGTTGATAATTCTTCTATTTTTTGCATTTCAATATAGATAGATCTTTCATCTTTTTCTATTCCTTTACGTAAGAAAGTTTTAACATCAACAATAGTACCGCTTACACCTGTTGGAACATATAAAGAAGAATCTTTTACATCTAAAGATTTTTCACCAAAAATTACTTTTAATAATTTTTCTTCTGGAGTGGTTGGAGATTCGCTTTTTGGAGTTGTTTTTCCTACCAAAATATCACCAGGATTAACCTCAGCCCCAATATGAATGATACCTTCTTCATCTAGCTTTGTTAAAATGTCTTCACCAACATTTGGAATATCTCTAGTTATTTCTTCGGGTCCTAATCTAGTATCTCTTGCAATTATTTCTAGCTCTTCAATATGAATAGAAGTAAAGGTATCTTCTGCTAAAAGTTTTTCAGATATAATAATTGAGTCTTCAAAATTATATCCGTTCCAAGGCATAAAAGCCACTCTAACATTTTTTCCTAAAGCAATCTCGCCATTGGCAATGCTATGCCCACTAGAGATAATTTGCCCACATTTAATATTATCACCAACATTTACTACAGGTCTTTGATTTATGCAAGTGTCTTGATTGGTTCTTACAAATTTTTTCAGATTATATAAATCTATTTTACAGTTACCTTTTTTATCAACAGATTCTATTAATATTTTGGAAGAATCAACAAATTTTACAACTCCATCAGCAATTGCAGAAATTGTAGCACCAGAGTCGGAGGCAACCACAACTTCCATTCCTGTACCAACTAAAGGAGCATCGGGAATAAGCAAAGGAACCGCTTGCCGTTGCATATTAGCACCCATCAAGGCACGATTAGCATCATCATTTTCTAAAAATGGAATAAGTGTTGTAGCAACAGAAACAATTTGTTTAGTAGAAACATCTATATAATCTATTTTGTCTGGGGATAACATAAGAAATTCACCATTTTTACGACAATTTACCAAATCATCAATAATTTTACCATCTTGATCTGTTTCTATATTTGAAGGAGCTATAGCACAATCAACCTCTGACATTGCAGACAAATACAAAATTTTATCAGTTAATTTTCCATTAATCACTTTGCGATAAGGAGTTTCAATGAAGCCGTATTCGTTAACTTTAGCATAGGTTGCTAAACTATTAATTAACCCAATATTTTGACCTTCTGGAGTTTCTATTGGACATATTCTACCATAGTGAGTAGGATGTACATCTCGCACTTCAAAACCCGCTCTTTCTCTAGTTAAACCACTGGGACCCAAAGCGGATAATCTTCTTTTATGAGTTATATCTGATAAAGGATTGGTTTGATCCATAAATTGCGATAATTGAGAAGTAGAAAAAAAATCTTTTATAGCGGTAATAAGAGGTTTGGAATTAATAATTGCTTGTGGCATTAAAGTTTCTACATCAATAGAATTTATTTTTTCTATAATAGATTTTTCTATTCTCGACATACCTATTCTCATCTGATTTTCTATCAATTCGCCAACAGCTCTCACTCTACGATTTGCTAAATTATCTATATCATCGGTTTTTAAATCATTATGTTTAATATCGCTCAATATTTTAATAGTGGTAATTATATCTTCTTTGGTTAAATGTAAAGTTTCATTAGAAACTTTTAACTCTAATCGATGATTCATTTTGATTCTACCAACATCAGAAAGATTGTAGCGAGCATCAGAAAATAAAAGATTGTTAAAATAATTTTGCGCAACTTCATGAGAAGATGGATTTTCGCCAGATCTTATTGCTTTATAAATATCAACTAAAGCATCTTTGGTTGTCATATTTTTATCAACCAAAAGAGTATTGTATAAATAGGGACCGATATTTGATTTGCTAGGATTAATAATAGCAACTTTATTGATATTTAATTTTTGCAAAATATCTAAACTTTCAGTAGTGACAATAGATCCAGATTCCAATAAAATTTCTCCAGTTTCTGGCTCAATAATATCTTGAGCATAGACAAATCCTAGTAAAGCATCATCTGTAAGTAAAAAATTTTCAAGTTTTTCTGTTTTTAATTTTTCGACCAATTTTCTAGTAATTTTTAACCCTTCTTTAATTAATAATTCTCCAGAATTAGCACAAATAACATCATGTAAAACTTTTTTACCCAAAAGATTTTTTAAATCAAATTTAAATGACCAACCTTTTTCAGCCATTTCTGCATCTTGGTAACCATAAAACTCTTGTATAATTTGTTGAGAAGTATAACCAATTGCACGCAATAATGTTGTGGCAGGAATTTTTCTTTTTTTATCAATACGAAAATGTAAAATATCTTTGGTATCAAATTCAAAATCGATCCAAGATCCAATATGAGGTATTATTTTTGCCACATAAGATTTAAGGGAAGATCCTTTGATGCTTTCGCTGTCAAAAAAAACACCTGGAGCCCTTCTCATTTGAGAAACAATAACCCGTTCTGCACCATTAAAAATAAAACTACCACTTTCGGTCATTAGAGGTATTTCGCAAAAATAAACTTCTTGTTCTTTAATAGAACGAATTTCTTTAATATCAGAGCCCTCTTCTTTATTCCAAATAATTATACGTAAATTAGTAACTAAAGAAGAAGCAAATGTTTTTCCTGCAAATAAACATTCTTCA
>JBILTH010000031.1:0-8607 GCA_044371635.1 Rickettsiales bacterium | reverse complement strand
AAAGGCATTTCGCAAAACTCCATCTTGCTTGATATGTAAATTATAATTGAGTAATTTTATTGGAGAAATAATTAAATTTTCTAGTAAAATTAAAGCTTCATGCAATTTTTGCTGTTTAGTAGTAAAAATTTGCTTTCTATAATTACTCACACAACCTATTTTTATACCTAATTCGGTAAGTCTGACATCGGCATTATCTGCTCTTAAACTTAAACGATATTCTGATCGTGAAGTAAGCATACGATATGGCTCACTCACTCCTAAACTAGTAAGATCGTCAATCATTACCCCAATATAACTACTAGTGCGATCTAAAATAACTTCTTGCCCATTTTTTAAACTTAATAAACCAGCATTTATACCAGCAATCAAGCCCTGCCCCGCAGCCTCTTCGTAGCCAGTGGTGCCATTGATTTGCCCTGCTAAAAATAGATTGCTAATTTTTTTAGTGGCTAAAGTTGGTAATAATTCTCTTGGATCGATAAAATCATATTCTATGGCATAACCTGGTTGAGTGATGATGCAATTTTCTAAACCGGGTATAGTTTTAATAAACTTTTCTTGCACTTCTTTTGGTAAAGAAGTGGATATACCGTTAGGATAGATTAAATCACTATCTAAACCTTCTGGTTCTAAAAAAATTTGATGCCTTTCTTTGTTAGCAAAACGATGAATTTTATCTTCAATAGAAGGGCAATATCGAGGACCAATTCCTGTGATATTGCCACCATACATTGCAGATTGATGTAAATTATCAGCAATAATTTGATGAGTTTTTTCATTAGTATAGGTAATATAACAAGGTATTTGCTGAATAGTAATTTGATGATTAAGATAAGAAAAAGGAGTAGGAATAGCATCACTTTCTTGAATTTCTAGGTTATCAAAATTAATAGAAGAAGCTAAAATTCGAGCAGGAGTGCCAGTTTTAAGTCGACCAAACTCAAAGCCACATTTTTGTAAAGATATTGCCAAGTCAACAGAAGCAGATTCGTTTTGCCTGCCTCCAACCTTTTGTTGAAAACCAATATGCATCATTCCTCTTAAAAAAGTTCCAGTAGTGATGATTAGAGTTTTACAATTTATCTGCAAATTGTTGTTCAGAATAACACCTTTTATTTGTTGATTTTCAATGATAAGTTCTTGGGCGGTGGCAAAAATTATGTTTAGATCTTGATATTCTTGTTGCAGAATTTCATTAACTGCTTGTTTATATAGTTTGCGATCGGCTTGAGCCCTTGGCGAATGTACCGCAGGACCTTTTGAACTGTTTAAAATACGAAAATTAATACCTGCCTTATCTATTGCTCTACCCATAATGCCATCGAGAGCATCTATTTCTCGAACAATTGTGCCTTTGGCAACCCCACCAATTGCAGGATTGCAAGACATTTCACCAATATTGCTTTTTTGTTTAGTGATTAATAAAGTTTTAGCCCCCATACGCACCGCAGCACAGGCAGATTCAATGCCTGCATGCCCACCACCTATAACAACTACTTCATAATTGCATTTCATAATTTTAAATTATCAGAATCGAAATTAAAATCTTTCACTTCACCTAAAACAGCCAAAGTTGGAGAGCCAGCAAAAATTTTACCTGCTAAATTACTAACATCAAGCTTGGTATTATTGTTAAACTCACTGATTAATTCTTGGTCGGTATAAATTTTATTGTAACATAAAATATCGTTGCCAATTCTTTGCATTCTGGCATTAGTGCTTTCTTTTGCCATTGCCAAGCCTGCTAAAAATTGAGTTTGCACTTTTTGCATTTCGGCATCGGTTATGTTTTGGCAAATTTTTTGTAATTCTTGTTTAGTTGCTTGCAAAAATAAATCGAGTTTTTCAATTGATGTGCCACCATAAATACCAAATATACCAGCATCAGAATAACAGCTATTAAAAGCATACACCGAATATGCCAAGCCTAAATTTTCTCTGATTTCGTAAAACAATCTAGAAGACATACCAGAACCTAAAATCATGGCTAAAATTTGCTGTGTATAAAATTGCGAATTATGATAAGATAAACCTTCAAAACCTAAAACCAAATGCACTTGCTCAAGTTTTTTGACTTTTTTTGCTACTCCGCCCACATATTTTGGTTGTTTTGGTTTATCAATAATATTGCTACTTAATTGATTAAAATGTTTATCAACCCAATTGACAACATCAGAAGTTTTAACACTACCAGAAGCAACAATTGCCATATTTTGGTAGTTATATTGATTATTAATGTAACTTTGAAAATGTTGTGAATTAAAGGTTTTAATGTTGCTTATTTTACCTAAAATAGATCGACCAAGAGGTTGTTTAGGAAATGCTTTTTCTTGAAAATAATCAAAAATAATATCGTCGGGAGTGTCGGATGTCATGGCAACTTCTTGCAAAATAACCCCTCTTTCTTTTTCAACTTCTTGACTATCAAAAGTAGAATTTTGCAAAATATCAGCTAAAAACTGAATGGCAAACTCGGCATGTTGCTTTAAAACCTTCACATAATAAACAGTTTTTTCTCGAGAAGTATAAGCATTGATATAGCCCCCGATACTTTCAAATTCTTCGGCGATTTGTTTGGCGGTTCTGGTTTTGGTGCCTTTAAAAGCCATATGCTCTAAAAAGTGCGAAATACCGTTGATGGCTAAATTTTCGTTTCTGCTACCAGTTTTAACAAAAACACCAATTGCCACTGTTTGTAAATCAGGAATTTCATCAACCGCTATTCTTAACTTATTGCTATTTGTAATTATTGAGATATTTTGCATATGTTTAGTTTTGATTAAAAAGCTCCATCCAAGTAAGAACGGGATTTTTGGCGGCCTGCACTTCGTTTAATCTTCTTCTTGGAGTATGAAGCGGATATTCATGAAATTTATCACCGTTGCCATTTTTAATTTCGTTAGCAATATAAATCATGGTGCTAATAAAATTATCTATAGTTTGTTTGTTTTCGGTTTCGGTTGGCTCAATTAACATTGCCCCCTGCACTACTAACGGAAAAAACACCGTCATTGGATGAATACCAAACTCAATCAAAGCTTTAGCAATATCAAGAGTGCTAATTCCTTGTGCTTTTTGTATTTTATCGGTAAGCAAACATTCGTGCATACAATAACCATTAAACGGCACATGAAAATGCTCTTTTAATTTAGTTAAAATATAGTTTGCCGAAAGCACTGCATCTTCTGCTACTTTTTGCAAAGCATCTGCCCCGTGCGAAAGCATATAGGTTAAGGCTCGAACATGCATACCAAATTGACCATTAAAACCTTTAACTTTACCGCAAGAATATTTTGGTTTAGCAAAATAAAAAATATCATTGTTTTTTTCAACATGAGGTGAAGGCAAAAACTCTGCCAACTCTTTTCGCACCGCAATTGGGCCCGAACCAGGGCCACCGCCACCATGAGGAGTAGAAAAAGTTTTGTGCAAATTAAAATGCATCACATCAACCCCAATATCGGCTGGGCGAACTTTGCCAACAATTGCATTATAATTAGCACCGTCGCAATAAAAATAACCGCCAGCTTTATGAACCAAATCGGCAATTTCGATGATATTTTTTTCAAATTTACCGCAAGTGTTTGGATTGGTAATCATAATACCAGCAAGTTCGTTGGCATGAGTTGCTACTAACTCTTTAAAAACAGTTAAATTTACCAAACCTTCTTCATCAGAAGGAATAACCTTAATCTCAAAACCACAAATAGCGGCAGTTGCAGGATTGGTGCCGTGAGCAGAATCAGGAATTAACACTACTTTTCGATGAGCCTGACCTTTTACTGCATGAGCTTTTTTAATAACCAACATACCAGCAAGCTCACCTTGAGCACCCGCCGCAGGAGCAAGAGAAACAGCCTCTAAACCAGTGAGAGTGGCTAGCCAGTGTTGTAAATTATACATTAATTCTAAAGCACCTTGCACAGTTTGTTGATTTTGTAGCGGATGAATGTTAGCAAAACCAGCAAGACGCGCCATTTTTTCGTTGAGGCGAGGATTGTGTTTCATGGTGCAAGAACCGAGAGGATAAAAACCAGCATCAATTGAGTAGTTTTGATTCGAAAGCCTCACGAAATGTCGAATCACTTGTGGCTCGGTTACTTGGGGCAAGCCAATTGATTTTCTTTTTTCTGTGCCAATTCTATCTTTTTCAGGATCAAAAAGTGCTTCTGGCAAATCAACACCGCATGCACCAGTGTGCGATTGAGTGATTAAAAGGTTTGTTTCGTGATTTAAGCCAGTTTGAGTGGGAATAAAATTTTGCATAATATTTTTATTTTGGTTTATAAATTTTTTTAGTTAATTTTTGTTGATTCTTGGTAAAGAGTATCGGGACAGAAATCTTGCCCACCAGGCCAAGCAATCGAGCCCATAAAAACCCGAACTTTTTGAAAAGTTTCGTAGTTTTTTAATTCTGTAAAAATACCTTTATTAAGATATAAACTAGTATCAAAAATTTTTATTTCGTTGTTGTTAAAAACAAGCTCTAATTGATAGTTGTCTAGTGCCGTTACTTTTATAATTCTTGGATTCATAGCATTATTTTAATGGTTCTATTTTAAATATTTGCAATATTAATTATTAAGAATTTAAAAGTAAATCATAAAGAAACTCAGGAGCAAGATCTAAATCGTTACCCCAAACTAAAGTATGGTTTTCAATAATAAAGTTTTTAAATTGCTGTTTGTCTTGCAACCTGTTAAAAACAGAAAAATTGTTGTTAAAAATAAAATTTTTTAAATCTACGATACCTTTTGATTGATCGTCAAAGACTAAAAAAATTTTATAATCCTCTTCATATTTTGCCTTCTCTATATTGTGTTTATGCATAGATTATTCAAATAAACTTTTTTGATTATCTTCTTCTGGCTTGATAATTTCGCCATTAATTTTTTTGATATTATACTTTTCGCTTTTTGGGATCATTTCTAGCCTTTCAGTTAAATCGTATTCAATCTCTAGCTCGCAATTTATTTTATCTCCAGCTAAAATAACAATTTGCCTGTTTCGAACCTTTTCTAAAAATAATTCATCTTCAATTTTAGCTTCAATGTTTTTAATATAAATAAATTGCCATTTTGAATCACCTAAAAGATCGGGTTTTTTAACCAAAAGATCTACCGAAATAGGCTTTTGTTTAATAGTTTTAACGATAGGATTTTCATCAACAAGAACTTGTTTCATATTTTCAAAGGAATTTTCATTAATAATAATTTCGGCACCAGAAGTTTTAATAATATAGTTAGATCTTTTATCTTCACTCAAATTTGTAAATTGATTAATTATTAAAGTATCAATTTTATTATTCTGAAAATAAATATTTCCAATTTTTTTTGAGAACTTTTTAATTTCATTTTCTTGATTTTGAATTGCCGTTTCTGTTTGATTGCTTTCAATTTTTTTAGCTTTTTTACCTTTTAAATGCTTTTTAATTGACAAAAAATTTAACAATCCTTCCAATATATCACCTGCAATAGAAGGTATTTTTAATAGATCGTTTTTATGCCTTATAATCATATCAATAATTGTTTCAAAAGAACCAACTTGATTAGCTTTAATTTCAAGCTTGATAAAGCAATTTGGATCATTAGCAAAAGCACTTTCTTTTAATAACTCAATTGTGCTATCAATTGTTTGGCTAAAAGTTTTGGCATCAATTGAAGTTTTGCCACCAAAACTAATTATAAAACTTTCTTTACTTTCTATAAAATTTTCAACCATATATTTTTGGGTTTTTTATGTGTTATTGTGTGAATAAAATTTTAAAATCATACCCATCAAGCCAACCTCATTAAGTTATTGACGATGTTGCTGTAAGAATCTTTGATGCTGTTAAGCGAAATGGCATATTGCCCGTTTTTTTTGTAACATCAACGTTTTCAACATAACCTTTTGAGTTAATTTTTGATTGAGTTTGATATATTTTTTTAGCACATTTTAAGCCTTTCAGCTCGATATTGATATATTCGGCAAGAGAAATGTATTTTTCAATATTTTGGCTCCATTTCGATTGCTCGTTGGTAGAATATTCAACCGAAGTTGACAAACCATAAATTGCCGAGGTTAAATTCATTTGCGGATCAGCATCGATAAGCAAAACCTTACAACCTTTATCGGCGAAAATAAAACCTAGGTTATGCACCAAAGTTGTTTTACCAACTCCACCTTTATGATTAAAAAAAGTAATGATTTTACCCATATTTTGCCAAAAAATATTTAAAAAAATTATTGTAAAATTTCTTTTAATTCTTTTGCTAAGTTTTTGATATCGTTATCAGAGGTAAGCTCGGTGAAAGCAAGAATCATCTTGTTGCCTTCGGCATAACCGCCGATGATGTTTTTAGCTAAAAGTTTTTCATTTACTTTATCGGCACTTTGCAAAAACTCAACCGTAAATTCGTTAAAAAAGTTGTTGTTAAGAATTTTTAAACCCTTCACCTTGCTAAGTTCATCAAAAGCAAAGCAGGCTTTTTGATGATTAAGTAAAGCAAGTTTTTTAAAACCAATTTCGCCCAGCAACGAAACATGAATAGTAAAAGCAGTTGCACATAAACCTTGATTAGAACAAATATTAGAAGTTGCTTTTTCTCGACGAATGTGTTGTTCTCGGGCATTTAAAGTAAGCACAAAACCTTGTTTGCCATTTGCATCGGTAGTGGAGCCACAAATTCGCCCTGGCATTTGCCTAACAAACTCTTTTTTACAAGCAAAAAAGCCTAATAACGGACCACCAAAATTAAGCCCTACACCCAAAGAAGAAGCTTCGCCCACTACAATATCGGCAACTTCTGGAGCTGGCAATAAACCTAAAGATAAAATTTCGTTGACCACCACAATTAATAAAGCCCCTACTTGTTGACATTGCTGTTTAATTGCTTCTAAATTATTGATGTTGCCATAAAAATCTGGGTATTGCACAATAACACCAGCACAATCAGCAGAAATTTGATTAATAAAACTTGCTTCATTGAGATCGAGATAAGTTTGGCAGACCTCTAAATAATCGGGATGAACTGCATTAGCAAGAGCAAATTTCTTTTTACCTGGTTTTAAACGTAAAGCCATAAGCAAACTTTCGGCTAAAGAAGTTGCACCATCATACATTGAAGCATTAGCAACCTGCATGCCTGTAAGTAAAGAAATGATGCTTTGAAATTGAAAAATTATTGCTAATGTTCCTTGTGATATTTCGGGCTGATAAGGAGTGTAAGAAGTTAAAAATTCAGATCGCTGAATTAGATGATCGACAGTTGCAGGAATGTGATGATAATAACAACCAACTCCTAAAAAGAAATTACCTTCACTGGCTGCACGATTTTTTTTGGCAAGATCGACAATAAAAGCCTCGACCTGCTGTTCGCCCATATGATAAGGCAAGCCTGCAATTGGTTTTTTTAATAAAAATTTATCATCAACATCGCAATATAGTTGATTAATAGAATCGACCCCGATTTGTTGCAACATTTCTTGGCGATCAGAATTAGTAAGGGCAAGATAACGCATATTGTTTGGTAAAAATAAATAGCAAAAATAAAAATTTTATGATAATTCATCTAATTTGCAAGCTGTTTTTACATAATTTTTTTAACATTAATAAAAATAAAAAATATTTTTTAATAAATTTTTACCATATCAACCATTGTGCCACAAAAATTAATTGTTAATTTGTTTTATTTCTACTTTTTTCAATTAACAAAATTAACAATTTGATTTAAAAAATTATTGACAATATAAAATAAACAAAATAAAATATGAAAAATGTAAATAAACTTTACATTTTTATTCACTTTAATTTAATTTTTTTATGGCAGTAATAGAACTTACGGCATTAGCAGGAGTAATTTCATTTTCAGCGGGATCAGGAGCAACAGCGGGAGTGACAGGAGCAGGAGCAACACCAGTAATTGTTGGCTGCATTACTGGATGTATTGCATTTTTTTGTGCTATCTATAAATTATGTCGTACACCAGAATTAACAAAAGAAATGGATGATTATTTACAGAATTTACAAAATACACTAAAACAAGATACTGTTACTCAAGAAGAAAAAGATGGGCTTGCATTGCAAATATATTCTATAATAATACAATCAGAAGCAGAAGCATGGTTTATTTCTGAAACAAAAACAAAAAATTTGCTTAATAAACTAATAAAAAAACAAGATGAAATATTTAACGAATGCAAAGGAAATTCAACATCAGAAAAATTATTTAGTGCAGAAGAAATTTATAAAGCATTAAAAAAAATAGAAACACAATCACTTACACAAAAATTATCACATGAAGAAAAATTAAAAAAATTAAGAATAATAGATGATCACATTTTGGAAGTATTAAAAGAACAATGTATAGAATTAGAGGAAAAAAATAAAAACTTAACAACTGAAGAAAAAGGAAAATCAGAAATTATCATAGAAGAAATTTTGTCGATATTAGCAAGAAAAAAACAAGATAATCCATCACAAGAGCAAGAATCAAAATTAGAACAACAGATAAACTTTTTCAATAAAAAACGACATAACAATCAATCACGGTTAAATCTAAAACAAAATAGAGAAATAGAACAATTACAGAAAAGAATAGAACAATTATATCGAAAATCACA
>JBILTH010000030.1:0-8624 GCA_044371635.1 Rickettsiales bacterium | reverse complement strand
GTGTTGTTCATTTAAGCTTTGACTTTCTTGTTGCTCTTGGCTTAGTTTTTAAGCCTTCTACTCTAGAAATGCTAAATTTTTCTGATCCAACTTTTAATTTCTTTTTGATACTAAACACCTCAACAACCTTGTTAATACTGTATATTATTTAATGTGGCAATTGTTTTTTAATTTTAATGGTAGTTTTGCTAAATGATATTACCTTTAATTCTTATTTAGCACTGTTAATTAATACTTCTTTCAATTCAATAATCTTGTTCATAAATTAAGACCAATAGAAGTTAACAAATAACCTCGAAGTAGAATTATTTATTACATAATATTAATGATCAATTAGAAAATTAAATTAGTATTAGATATTTGTTTTGCCATAGGTTTTAGTAGATGTGAGAGTAAATGAGAATTTTTTAGGACCTTTAATACATTAATATTTTCGCCATTGTTAATTTTAATATTAATAATGGCATAAAAATTGTTATTAATTAATGAAAAATGATATAAAATTAGAATTTGATCATTTGAAGTTAATGTTGCAGATTTCGTTAAGGTTTAATTTTTTGCCAAATAAATTCAGCAGTAAAAGGCAATAGAGGAGCAGAATTTTTTGCCATAGTAAGTAAAATAGTGTAAAGAACATCATAGCCATCTTGTTTATCTTTGGCAACTTCAGGGCTGTTGTTTTGCCAAAATCGTTGACGGTTTCTTCTGATGTACCAATTATTGAGCACTTCGAAAAAATGCAAAAATTCTTCACAAGCAGAAATAGTATTGAAAGAATATAGAGATTTTTCAATTTTGTTATTGGTGATTTTTAGTTTTGATAAAATATACTGATCTAAAATATTATTAAATTGCCTCGGAGTATTGATAAGATTTGCTTTGATACCGTCGGCATTAGCATATAAACAAAAAAAATTAAAGGCATTTAAAAATGGCTTAATGGCCAAACGATAAGTTTCTTTTATTGCCTTACCTTTTTTATCTATTTTTAACTCTTGACCCTTCATCACAGGTTGTGAAATCATGTAAAAACGCATAGCATCAGAGCCGTAAATATTAAAAATTTCTAGTGGATCGGCATAGTTTTTGAGTCTTTTTGAAAGTTTTTGAGAATTTTCATCGAGAATCGTACCATGACAAATCACATTTTTAAACGGAGCCTTGTTAAACAAAGCAGTAGACATTACCATTAAAGTGTAAAACCAACCACGAGTTTGTGCCACATATTCGGTGATAAAATCAGCAGGAAAATTATTTTCGAACCAATTTTTATTTTCAAAAGGATAATGCACTTGTGCAAAAGGCATAGAGCCACTTTCAAACCAGCAATCAAGAACATCAGAAACTCTAGTAAATTGTTCGTTGTTTTCAATAAAGGTTATGTTGTCAATAAAAGGTCTGTGAAGATTATTAATTTTTTGTCCCGAAACTTTTTCAAGTTCGGCAATAGAGCCAAAAACCCTAATTTTACCGCTTGCGCTTTTCCAAACAGGAACAGGACAACCCCAAAAACGATTGCGTGTAATAGACCAATCATGTGCAGAAGCTAACCAATTGCCAAATTGCCCATCTTTTAAATGAGAGGGAATCCAATTAATTTGTTGATTTAACTCAACCATTTTGTCTTTGAAATCAACAACTTTAACATACCAAGAACTCACTGCTTTATAAATCAAAGGAGTGTCGGTTCGCCAGCAATGAGGGTAGTTATGTAGATATTGCTCAGTTTTGAGCCATAAATTTTGCGATTTTAAATATTTTATGATATCATCATTAGTATCAAAAACATGGCGATTTTTTAATGATAAAGTTGGCAAATCAAAAACTTGATTGTTAAATTTTGCCCCTTCATCAACTGGACAAATTGTAGCGATTGCATGTTGTTTGCATAAAAATTGATCATCTTCACCAAAGCCAGGAGCGATATGCACAACTCCTGTGCCATCTTCGGTTGCAACAAAATTAGCAGAAAGAACCTCAAAAGCTTTATTATGATTAGCAAAATATGGAAAAAGCGGTTGATATTTTAAGCCAATCAAATTTGTGCCTGTAATTGTTTTTATTGATTGATATTCTTGTAATTCTTTAGTAAATTTAACAATAGAAGCAGAAGCCAAAATTAGCACTTCATTTTGATTTTTCAAAACTGTATATTCTATTTCTGAACCAATTGCTAAAGCTAAATTACTAGGGAGAGTCCAAGGAGTGGTGGTCCAAGCAACTAAATAGTGCGGAAGATTGTTAACAAATAATTGATCTTGCAATAAAAATTTGATAGTTACTGATTTACTAGCTTTTTGCCGATATGCATTATCCATTTTTGTTTCAAAATTAGATAATGGAGTTTGGCAAGCCCAAGAATATGGAACTACTTTAAAATCTTCGTAAAGCAAACCTTTATCATAGAGTTGCTTAAAAGCCCAAATTACAGATTCCATGTAGTTGAGATCCATAGTTTTATAACCATTTTCAAAATCAACAAATCTGCCCTGTCTTGTTACATATTGCTTCCATTCGTTGGCATATTTCATGACCGACTTTTGACAAGCAGAATTAAATTTTTCAATACCAAACTGCTGAATAGCTAGTTGCCCAGAAATTTGTTGATTATAATGCTTGCTTAATTCTTTTTCAGTTTCCATTTCTACTGGCAAACCATGAGTATCCCAACCAAATTTTCTTTCAACTTTCTTACCCTGCATCGTTTGAAATCTAGCAAATAAATCTTTAATAAAACCTGTAAGCAAATGCCCATAATGTGGCAAACCGTTGGCAAAAGGAGGACCATCGTAAAATACAAATTCATTTTTATTGCAATTGCTATGATTATGCAATATGCAAGAATCAAAAAGAGGGGAAACCGAATCTTCTTCTTCGTTTTCATAATCATTGATAACAAGAGATTTTTCAAATATTTTTTCTTGTTGCCAAAAATGCAATATTTCATTTTCGAGACTTGCAGGAGTGATATTTTGATTCGCTTCTGGATAAATATTGTTTGTAGACATTGCTCTTAAAGAAAAAAATTATAATCTAAACTATTAGGAATAATAAGCACCGGAACATTGATTTTGTTGCCTAAATAACGAATAATTTTTGGCAATACACTGTTATCTGACCCAACACTTTGCGACTTGCCAAAAACTACTAATTTACAATCTTGTATAGTTTTTATGGCTTTAAAAATTTCTAGCACCACATCGCCTTCGCTAATAGAGATTGCAGGAGTTATTTTAAATTCTTGACATATTTTTTCAAGCAAAATATAAACATTTTTTTCTACATGTTTTCTTTTTTGAGTGCCAATTACCCTACTAGCAAATAAAAAGTTTTGATGAGAACCGTCAATTGCAATTGCTATATGCAAATTGTTCTTTTGCCGTTGTGCAGAAAGACAAGCAAAACGAATTGCGGTTTCAGAAATATTATTGATATCAATACAAACAACAATGCTACCCATAAAAATTTTATTTAGAAAAACGATTAAAAATGTAATTAATAAAAAAACCAACTAAAATAGCAATTATAATAGAGGAAAGACCATATACAACTCGTTGATTTTTTGCAAATTGAGCCATTTCCGAACTAAAACCAACTTTATTGACATAAATTGGGATAGATTGAAAAGAAATTACCGAATCATTTTCGACTAAATAAATTTCGATATTATAAACTCCTTCTAAAATATTGGCAGGAAAATTTATTGCCAGACTAAATAAAGTATCATCTAAAAAAACAATGCTATCTGTGCTAGAAGAATAAAGATTTTGCTTTTCCATTAAATCAAAAAATTTACGATCAATAATGTTGTTACTTGTTTTTTCACTGGTGTGTAAGGGCAAATTTTGTTTACCTATTTCAAAATCTACTAAACTTTGCTGATTCAGTTCTTTGCCTAAAAAATCAGAAAATAAATTATAAAAACTATATGCATCATGAAATTTTACTTGATTTCCATTATGCCAAATACCAAAAAATTTTTCTTTTTTATTTAATAAAAAATCATGTTTTGGCCCTCTTACCACTGCAATAATGTTGCCCGAATCGTTTTTCGCCCCAAATAATAGAATTTTCTCACCATTAAATTTGCTATCAATTTTAATTTCATTTTTAGAAATACCAGAAATAATCGGGGTTGAAGATGCCTTGGCTAAAAACGGCAAGAGTAAAAATATTAAGATAATAAAAAGTGTTTTTTTCATTTAAGAACCGTAAGAGAATAGATATTTTCTGGCTCGATAAATAGCTGAATAAACATTTTAATGCAAATTAACAAAATCAAGATTGCCAAACATAATCTACTATTGGTTGGATTAACTCGGTAACTTGCCTTACTGCCAAATTGTGCACCAATTGCCGAGCTAATAATCATAATAAGAGATAGAGTTAAATCTAGGTTATTACTGATTATTGCTTGTAAAAAAGTGGTGTTGCTAGCAATAAAAATAATTTGAAACAAAGAAGTGCCAACCACTAGTTGTGGAGGCATTTTCAAAATATAAAGCATCGCAGGAATCATAAGAAAACCACCACCAATACCCATAAAAGCAACCAAAATACCAACACCAGCACTTAATGAAATAGGCACTAACCAACTGATGCGAATATTAGATTTTTCAAAATAAACTTGATAAGGCAGTTTTTTTAAAAAAGTTTGTAAATTTGATTGTGATTTTTGATTGTCTAAATCTTCTTCTTGCCAAGTAAAACTAATATTTTTATGCAAAATTGTTTTTAAACCATCAGATATCATAACAAGAGAAATGAAGCCAAGAAAAAAAACATAACAAAAGCAAATCAATAAATCGACATAGCCAATTTGCTGAATTATGCGAAAAATAACAACCCCAATGCTTGAGCCAAAAATACCGCCAACAACTAAAAAACCACCTATTTTTATATCGACATTACCTTTTTTTAAATGTGCAAGTAAACCAGAAATAGAAGCGGAAATAATTTGATTAACCGATGTTGAAACTGCAACTGCAGAAGGGATGCCAATAAAAATAAGGCAAGGAGTTGCTAAAAAACCACCACCAATACCAAACATACCTGCCAAAAAACCAGTAACTAAACCAAGCAATATTATTAGCAAAATATTAACAGGTATCTCAGCAATTGGTAGATAAACTTGCATATTTAGATTAAATTCAATTGATTATCAAGTAAAAAATAAATATTTTGAGTATGCTTTTTTATTAAAGCAAGACCAAATAAACTATTATTTGTAGCAATTGCTGATAAAAAAGTAATATTTTCATTATTAAAATTTTGTAAATCTGGTTGAGTAATTAAAATTTGCAATTGATTTGATAATTTTGATTGCAAAAAATTTTGCAGATTGTGATTGCAATTTTCAAGAAAAAAACTTTTTATTTGTTTGCGTATTTCACCTAAATGAAAAGCACGTGCAATAACTTCTTGCCCCACATAACAGCCTTTGGTAAAATCTATCATGGAAAAATTTTGCAAACCATATTCGATAATAATAGCTTTTTCGCAGGCTAAATCATAAAAACCTTCTGGAATTTTTTGTTGAATACGTAAATGATGATAAAAAAATTCTGGTAAAGCAACATTTGTTGTTGATTTTTCAAGGTAGAATCGATAACCAAAATTGTTTTGTCTAGGATCTGAAAAACCAAGATTTTGTTGATTTTGTGTACTAAAAAAAACTTGTAAATTGTTTATTTTTTTGATTTCAACTTTTGCTCTTAATTTATAGAGATTTAACTTGCTTAATAAAGAATCGACCGCATTTTGATGACAATCTAAAAAAATATGATGATAATCAAGCCAAATAAAAAAATCTGCCAAAAACCTACCTTGCGAGTTAAGTAGACCAGCATAAATCAATTGTTGATTATCAAGCAATTGCAAATTGTTGGTGATTAATTTTTGCAAAAAAGAAAATTTATCCTCACCAGTGATAGCAATAATGTTTCTAGTATTAAGTGAAACAAGATCTTGCTTTAATGCCATAAAAAATTAAAAAAATTAAAAAACCGTTGCCAATTATAAAATAAACTCTAAATTTAAGCAAGTTTTTTTTCTTAAAAAAATGAAAATATAAAGCATTATATAAAAAAAGCTTTTTTGACTTTTTTAGCTAAAAAATGCAGTTAAAATTTGATTTAAAAAATTACAATGTTATCACAACTAAAAAACAACAGAAAGAAATGTTAATCAAAATATCATTCTATCTATTGCTAACTTTATCAATCTTTTGTAATTCTTGCACTCCGTTTTCTAGCATGCCAAAAGACTGGAATTGGGGCTTTCGTCCAGTTTTAACTAGTGGCACACAATATTTTCCCTCTGCTAGCACTCCTTATGGCAAAGGGTTTCGTGACGGCTGTTCTAATGCCATGAAATCAATCAATAAAGGTTCTCAAGCATTTTTTGGTCCTCAAATGGATTTTGCTTTATCAAAAAAATATCCAGACTATAATCAAGGCATGGCAGATGGTTCAGATCATTGCATTAATATTATAAATTGGGAAGTTCCATAACATGTCAAAATACTTAACAATATTATTTTTATTATTCTTGTGTCAATGTCATCAAGAAGGTAATTGGGGCTTTTTTCAACCTCCCGGACTAAATATTTATGTGCCAGAAGGTCCACCAGAATTTAAAGCAGGCTGGTATGCTGGCTGTCGCTCTTCTTTATCGCAAAATACTTATTATAATGCTTCTATTTTTTATAAAGAAAAAGGTACAGCTAATTTCGGTTCGGGGATTTATCAAAATCATCCAACATATCAAAGTGCTTGGAATGTTGGTTATGCTAATTGCCAAATATATATTGCCACTTTTCAAACTGGTAAATACTTTAATAATCGACATCCATTACGTTAAAATATGTTAAAAATTAATTGTTTTATTTTATTGTTTTTACTACTATTTAGTTGTTACGATTCAAAATTTTTAGCAATAAAATCTGCAGATAAAACAATGCCAAAAGGATTTGCCAATGCTACAAAAGAACAACAAGAAGCCTGGAAATATGGTTGCGAAAGCGGTGTTTCGGCAGGAGGAACTCATTTTCACAAATCTTTATATCGCCCCAACCAAATTGACGGCTATAAATTTGCCAACTCCGAAGAATATAGAAATGTTTGGAATACAGCTTTTAATTATTGTATGTATTACCACTATCATCGTGCCCAAGAAGTATCATTCACTCCATTTTTTAAAGGTTTAATATTTTAAATTTTATGCCAAAACTACTTTTTTTAAATCTTTTGCTAATATTTATTGTAAGCGCATGCTCTTCTCCATTTTATTCTGGCACCAATATTAAAGTTCCAGACGGAACTCCAAGCTTTAAAAAAGGCTTTGTTGATGGTTGTTCAACCCTTACTTATGCTCGAGGTAATTTATTTTATCGAATGAGATATAAAAATAAGGCAACTTATAATCCAAAAATGATCGATAACACCGAATATAATTTTGGCTACACCAAGGGCAGAAGCTGGTGTTTTCATCATGTTGTTAGCGGTAAATCTGCACCAAAAGGCTCTTTTATGAAGTATATTCAACCAGATGAAAATGAAATGATCTTACCCAATCTGTTTTCTCAACCCTCTCCACCCGCAGATTCTAATTTAAGATTTAATAATGCTAGCGAACTTACGGTAGAAGGAATAAGAAGCAATGCAAACGAAGATATTTTTCAAGATTTTTTTGGTGCAAAAAATGAAGGTATTAGTGGTGGCTGGTTTCCAGCTGTAATTTATTGATCGATTTTATGATTTTTTTAGCATTAAACTCATTGCCAACAATAGTAAGTATTATTTTTCTTGGCATAATTGCTTTGGCAATTGGTAGCTTGGCAACCCTTCTTACTTTTCGCACTATAGTTAAACAACCACTATGTTTTACTCGATCTCGTTGCATAAAATGTTTAAATACTTTGCAAATTAAAAATCTTATTCCTGTTTTTTCTTGGCTTATACAAAAAGGTAGGTGTACATTTTGCAATCATCTCATTTCTATTCGCTATCCCTTAATTGAATTGTTTTTTTTTCTTGGCTTTATAGCAACTTTTTATCAACAAAACTATATATTTAGCATAAATTTATTGTTCTTATTGATGGTTTTTTCTTTATTTGCAATGATGATAATTATTGATCTAGAACATTATTTTATTCCCAATATTTTGCCTATTTTATTGTTAATAGTGGCAATATTTTGGCAAAAATTACAAAATATTTCTTTTGCTTCTTCTGTCTTATCGGCTTTTTATTATTTTATTTTTAGTGCGGTTATATGGGCTTTTTTTTATTTTACCGCAGAGCAAAACGGTCTAGGCATTGATGATTTAAAATTTTTTACAGTTTCTGGTTTTTTATTAGGCAATAAGGTAATTTTTTTATTTTTCTTATTGAGTGGGTTTTTTGGAGTTGTTTTTGGCATTGTTTGGCAAAAATTAAAAAATGATGATACTTTTCCATTTGCGCCCGCCATGTGTTTATCTTGTTATCTTTGTTTGTTAAAAGTTAATTATACCATTTCTTATCTATAGTTCTTCAACAATTTAATTTTAGATGGGAAATGAGATTGCGGTATCGTTACATAAGTATAGCTTTTTGAATTTAACTTGTTGAAAATAAGATTTT
>JBILTH010000029.1:0-8638 GCA_044371635.1 Rickettsiales bacterium | reverse complement strand
TTTAATGCTAATAATTTTGGTTGATATTTATTTTTATCAATAAAATTAACAAAAATTGGTTGACTAATTACTATGGGTAGTTTTAACCAATTATGTCCAGCAGGATAAGCAACCTCAAGCATTGATTTAATAAGATAAAAAATAAAACCAATAATTAAGATGATGCAAAACAACATACTGCGATCGCTTACTGGCTTAACATAGCGAAACAAATACCAATTAAGAGAGTCGTGAAAATAACTACCATTTTTTATGGCTTCTTTAATGAATTTTTTGTATTCTAAAGTTTCTTGCAGATTTAAAGAGACATCATTGCTATCAACTAGAGGTTTTTTTGCAATTGCAATAGAGGTTTGTGGTTTTGATATATTGCTATTCATCTATTTTAATGATAGATTGAGGATTTATGCTTATAATTTTATCTTTCATTAAGGATAATGTATGTTTTAAAATATTTAAATCAGTTGCTCGAAAAACCAAAGAAGTGCCACCATCAAAAGGATAGCTACCCATAATAACTGCTGGAAACTTTTTTTGTAAATCGGCAAAATCTTTGGCAATAACAGATTCGGTAAGAGAAATGGTTAGTTCGTGATTATAAATTTTGCTACCACTTTTTAATATTGGCACCAAACAATCAACCATGGCTTGAAATATTTTTGGAATTCCTGCCATTACAAATACATTTTCTAGATAAAATCCCGGAGCTGAAGATATTGGATTGTTTAATAATTTCGCTCTACTCGGCAATGTTGCCATTTTCATTCTAGCTTCGTTAATATTTTCTGCCCCATAAAATTTATATAAAATTTCTTGTGCTTCTTGATTAATAATTAATTCATCACAAAAAGCTTTGGCAATAGATAAAGAAGTGATGTCATCGTGAGTTGGACCAATGCCACCACTGGTAAAAACATAAGTATATTTTTGACGTAAAAAATTTACTGTAGATATGATTTCTGATTCGATATCGGGTATTATTTTTACTTCTAACAAATTAATACCAAGATTATTAAGTATTTTAGCAAGATAATTTAAATTTTTATCTTGTGTTCTGCCAGATAAAATTTCATTACCAATAATAATGAAGCTTGCAGTGATGTTGCTTAACATAGTAAAAAAAAATAAATGAACAATAACGATGACAAATTGCCAAAAAAATTTTGGCAATTTTTCAACTAAAAAAATTAATAATAAATTTGGATATAATTTATCATATTGACTAAATTAAAAAATATCAACAATTTTTTTAGTTGAAAAATTGCCATTTTTTTATAAAACTGCTACATCTCAAATTTATTTCAATTTTTTTGCTAGTTTCAACGAAAAATTTTAGCTAAAAACAACTAAAATTTATATTAAACATTGCAAAATAAAACCAAGTATAAATTGAGATGCAACATTTTTTTATAAACTATCTCTAATATTTTTAGTTGCATGCACCATAAATTCTAGAGCTTGTTTTGTTTCATGCCAGTCTCGAGTTTTTAAACCACAATCTGGGTTGATCCAAACTTGCTCTGGCTTTAATACATTAAGAGCTTTGTAGATTAAATCTTCCATTTCTTTAATCGAAGGAACTCGTGGTGAATGAATATCATAAACACCCGGTCCAATTTCGTTTGGATATTTAAAATTGACAAATGCATTTAATAGTTCCATTTGAGAACGAGAAGTTTCAATAGAAATAACATCGGCATCCATATTGGCAATAGCTTTAATTATGTCATTAAATTCAGAATAACACATATGAGTATGAATTTGAGTTTTATCTTCAACTCCACTAGCAGAAATACGAAAAGCATCTATTGCCCACTGCAAGTAGTGTTGCCATTTTTCTTTACGAATTGGCAAGCCTTCTCTTAATGCAGCTTCATCTATTTGGATAATTTGAATGCCAGATTTTTCTAGATCTATAACTTCATCTCTGATTGCAAAAGCAATTTGATTGGCGGTTTGGCTTCTTGGTTGATCGTTTCTAACAAAAGACCATTGCAAAATCGTTATAGGACCTGTAAGCATGCCTTTAACAATTTTTTTAGTAAGACTTTGAGCATATTTTGCCCATTGAACAGTCATGGCAGAATTGCGATAAACATCGCCAAAAATGATCGGAGGCTTAACACAGCGAGTGCCATAGCTTTGCACCCAACCATTTTGAGTAAAGCAAAAACCATTAAGTTGCTCACCAAAATATTCGACCATGTCGTTTCTTTCAAATTCGCCATGCACCAAAACATCAAGCCCGATTTGCTCTTGCCAAGCAATAGCATTGGCAATTTGTTGCTTGATAAAACTATGATATTGTTCTTGATTTATTTTATTGGCTTTAAAATTTGCTCTATTTTCTCGCACTTCTTTAGTTTGTGGAAAAGAGCCAATTGTTGTTGTTGGCAATAAAGGCAAGTTCAGATGGCTTTGTTGCAGTTTATTTCTTGTGGCAAAATTAGAATGGCGATTTAATAAATTTTTATTAATGTTTATGATTCTTTCTTTTACTTGTTGATTATGAATTTTTGCTGATATTTTTCTGTTGTTAAGAGCGGTTTTATTGTTTTGCAATTGTTGTTGTTGTTTTTCTGTTAAAGTGTTGTTACAAGCACTGGCAATAATTGATATTTCTTGCAGTTTTTCTTCGGCAAAAGAAAGCCAAGTTTTAATTTCACTATCGAGATTATTTTCTGATGCAAGTGAAATTGGGCAATGCAACAAACTGCATGAACTAGCCACAATTACTCGATCATCACCAAGAACAGCCACCGCTTCTTCAACTAATTCGATTGATTTTTCTAAATTATTGATCCAAATATTTCTGCCATCAACTAAACCCAAAGAAAGAATTTGATTGTTTTTGATAGCCTGCAAGCAGTCATTTAATTGATTTTCGCCCCTTACCAAATCGATATGCACTGAATCGGTTTCAAGATCGAAAGCAAGTTGAGTGTTTTCAAGTAGGCTTTCAAAATAGGTTACTAGATGTAATTTAAGGTGTTGTGAATGTTTTTTTAGATAAGAATAAGCATTTAGATAGGCATTTATTTCATCTTTATTGATATCTGTAGCTAAAAACGGTTCGTCTATTTGTAAATCAGAAACTCCAATTTCTTGCAATTTAGTAAATAAATTAGCATAAATTGGCAATAACTTTGGTAATAAATTAAGTTTGTTAGAATTATCAATAGATTTTCCTAGTAACAAAAACGATATAGGACCAATAATTATTGGTCTAGTATGAACCCCTATTTGTTTAGCTTCTAAAAAATCTTGGCAAATTTTTTGTGCATTTAAACTAAATTGCTGATCGGCAGAAAATTCGGCAACTAAATAGTGATAATTGGTATCGAACCATTTAGTCATTTCAAGAGCAGTGATGTCGATGTCAGATTTTTGTAGACCCCTAGCCATAGCAAAATATAGATCTAAACCTTGATGATTTTCGCCAAAAGCATTTTTGAATCTGTTAGGAATGGCGCCAAATAAAACAATATTATCAAGAACATGATCATAAAAAGAAAAATCGTTGCTAGCAATGTAATTTATACCAGCAGATTGTTGTAATTGCCAATTATGATTTTTAATATCAGAAGCAGTTGCTTGAAGTTGTTGCCACGAAATTAATCCTTTCCAATAGCTTTCTGTGGATTTTTTTAATTGACGATTTGAGCCTATTCTAGGAAAACCAAGTGAAGAGGTTTTAAGCATAGTTAAAAAGAATTTTTATTTTTTAATGCAAGGCTTTGCTCGAAAAATATTATGAAGTAAATTGTTTTATAAGAATGCTACCAACAATTATTTTTTGGTGGAGCTAACGAGATTCGAACTCGTGACCTTTTGCATGCCATGCAAACGCGCTACCAACTGCGCTATAGCCCCAGCATTGATATTACTTTAACTTAACAATATATTGAGTTCAGTTAAAACATAACACTCTAATTATAAAACAACATAAAAAAAATTTTAAGACCAAAAAAAACAAAATGCAAGCAATAATAAAATAAAAAAATGTCTAAAAAAGAAACATATAAAAAAAAGATAAAAAAAAATTTGACATTTTAAAATAAAACAAGCAATATTGTTTTTTAAAAGGATCAAAACTTTTCAATTTTGCTTCATAAAAATCAAATAATAAATACATTTAAAAAATATGAAAAAAACATTTTCTTCTAAAAAGTCGGCTTTCTCACTAATTGAGTTATCAATAGTTTTAATCATTATCGGTTTGCTAATTGCAGGCATTACTGGTGGTGCGAGCCTTATTAAAAGCTCTGAACTACGTTCTGTTATGAGTGAAGCAAAAAGCTATCAAGTAGCGGTAAATTCTTTTTATACCCAATACGATTCTTACCCAGGTGATACCGATATTTCTGTTGGTAATAATAGCACTTTTGCAGGAAATAGAAACAATCAAATTCAATATGCAATTGCAAATGGCTTACTTAATGGAGTAGCGGCTGCTGGTTTTGAAGGTATTGATGCTTGGCAAGATTTAAGAGACATCGGTGCCATAGATTTAAATCTAACTTTTGGATCAGGTAGTGCAATATCATTGGCAACTGCAGCTGCAACTACATTTACTCCAATTACCAACATACCTGGTTCAAAAATTAAAGGTGGTGGCTGGGCTTTTGATTACAACATTTCTTCTTTGCAAAATGTAGTGGTTCTTACTGGCAAAACAAAAACTGTAACTCCTGGTGCCATTTCCGCTTCTACAACTTTAGTTAATAACCATTTTAGAACTGCAGGAACATCCAATTCATCTGCCTTAGCTTGTGCCTCAACACCAACAGCAACTAATACAGATCCTTACTGCACAGCTTCTGGTCCTAACTTTCCTGGTGGTTTAGCTCCTTATAATACTCCAGTTAACAATGCTGCTTTTGAAGTTCTTTCTGCTCCAGATGCCTATTCTATCGATTCTAAAGTTGATGACGGCAAAGCAAATTCTGGCACGGTTTTGGCGGTTAATACCAAAGCTGATGCTGTTGCCAATAATTGTTCTGGTAGCGAAGCTACTTCTTACAGCACAAACCCAGGAACAACAACAGTTGGCTCTTATGATAAATATCAAACTCCAAATGGTAACAAAAAAGTTTGTGCCTTATCATTTAGTGTAAACATCTAAACAATAAATTTATTAATATCTACACAATTTAAAATCCCCCCTTGAATAAAATTGAGGGGATTTTTTGTTCATAGTTTAACAAAATTAATCTTGTTGTTAAGCATAAGTAATACCATTTCACATTTATAATTCCAAATATAGCCTGCATCTTTTTGGTTAAAAATATTTAAAAAGCCTCTACCTATATTGATATATAGATAGAGGCTTTTTTAAAGTTTTTATCTTAAAAATATTTTGCTATATTTGGAATTATAAATTTGAAATGGTATAAGTTGATGATTTGCTATTGTTTATTATGCCTGCAACGGTTTTTTCTAGTATAGAATTTGGTAGCAAAAAAGAATCATGGCCGTTTTCACTATCAATTACAACTAAACTAACATCAATGCCAATTTTTGCCATAGCTTGAGTTATTTTTTTTGATTCTGTTGGTGGAAAAAGCCAATCATCAGAAAAAGTAATTAAACATATTTTACCAGTTTTATTTTCAGCAAAACCGCTAAATGCAAAACTTAAATTATTATTATTATCTGTTTCTAAATCAAAATAATCAACGGCTTTTGTGATATATAAATAAGAATTAGGATCGAATCTTTCGACAAATCTTTGTCCTTGATGATGTAGATAACTTTCTACTTCAAAATCTTTATTAAAACTAAATGATTTATGTTGATTTTTCAAATCTCGGCCAAATTTTTTATGTAAAGAAATTTGTGATAAATAGGTAATGTGAGCAGTCATTCTTGCAACCGCTAAACCTTGGCTAGGAAATTTTTTTTCTGCTAAATAATCGCCACCACACCAATTATTATCTGCCATAATTGCTTGTCTACCAACTTCGTGAAAGGCAATATTTTGTGGAGAATGATGATAAGAAGTTGCCATTGGAATGGCAATATTTATCTGGTTTGGAAAAAGATTAAGCCATGATAAAACTTGCATACCACCAGTTGAGCCACCAATTATAGCATAAAGTTTTTCAATACCAAAAGATTTTATGAGTAAATTTTGAGCTTTAACCATATCGGCAATAGTAATAATAGGAAAATCAAGTCCATAGGGTTTATTTTTGACTTGATTATTTTCTTTTGGTCCAAAAGAACCCATGCAACCACCTAAAACATTACTACAAATAACAAAAAATTTATTAGTATCAATAGATTTATTTGGTCCAACCATAAATTGCCACCAACCATCTTTGCCAGTAATAGGGTTTTTATTTGCCAAATACTGATCACCTGTAAGAGCATGGCAAACTAAAATTGCATTGCTTTTGTTATTATTTAACTTGCCATAAGTTTGATATGCTAAAGGAAAATTGCTAATTTCTATTTTAGAATCGAGCTGCAGAGGTTTATCTCGAGCTAAAATAGTGATTTTATCTATTTCGTATTCTTTAAAATTTGCTCCGAAATTTGCAATAACTTTCATTGATTATTAAAATTATTTTGATACAATTGTAATTTAAATATTTTAAACATTTTAATTTAAAAAAGCAAATGACTAATAATTCTTTCAACAAACTAAAAGAGTTTCGCATACAAATAGATGCTATAGATCGCCAAGTTATTAGCTTATTAAAACAACGAATGAATATTATTAAGCAAGTTGCTGAATATAAAAAAACAGAAAATGAAGTTTTTTATATTAAATCGAGCAGAGAAGCCGATATGTTAAAAAAATTAATTGCCGATAATAATAGCAACTTTTCAACTTCTTCTATTGTGGCTATTTGGCGAAAAATTATCACTAATGCCAATATGCAAGAACAGCCAATAAAATTGGTGGTGCATAACCCAAATAACAATCCAGAAATAGAATATATTCTACGCGACTACTACAACAATGAAATCGAAATTCATAATTTCGATAGCATAACAAATATAATTGCCGAACTACAAAAAGATTCAACAAAAATTGGTATTTTTTCTTTGCCAAATCCAAATTCACATAATGATAATCAAGATTGGTGGATAAATCTTGCAAATAATCAAGATAAACTAACAGTTTTTGCTAGTCTGCCATTTTTAAAATTACACAACAATAACGGCAATTTTACAACAAATCATCAATTAGTTGCGGTTGCTAAAAAACAACCTGAACAATCTTCGCAAGATATAACTTTATTAGTATGTGAAATCAATAAAGATTGCTCTTTGTCAAAAATACAAAAATTATTTGAAAAAAATCAACTTCATATAAATATTTTAAAAATTAATCAATCACAATATTTTGGTGGAGTTCAACTTATTTTATTGCAATTACAAGGGTTCTTTTTAGATGATGATGCAATATTGCAAAACATTAAAAATGATAATCTAAAACCATACATTAAAATTATTGGTCACTACCCAACGATTATAGAAATTTAATGATGCAACATTCATAATGGCACTGTTGCATCTCAAATTATATTTTATTGTATTTACCATTTTTGGTATAAATTTTTAGTTATTTTTAGCCTAATATGTTTAATATAAGGCTAAAAATAACTAAAATTTCTCCTCAAAACTAGCAAAAAATTAAAATAAATTTGGAATTCATTAATGCCATAATCTTTAATAAAAATTGCAATGAAAAACAAAAATTGCTGGATAGTGGGTTGTAGTAGTGGCATTGGCAAAGAGCTTGCTATAAAACTTTATTGCACAGGTTATAATATATGTTTGTCAGCTAGAAATAAACAAGAACTTGTGCAATTACAACAACAATTACAATTGTTAAAATTACCAAATACAATTAAAATAATAGAATGTGATGTAACAGAACCAATAAGTTTTGATTTAGCTTTTGCACAAGTAATAGAAAATTTTTATAGTATAGATTTAGCAATTTTTGCTTCTGCAATTTATCAACCAACAAATTTAATAAATTTTTCTAGAGAAGATGCTCAAAAAATTATCAATACCAACTTACTTGGAGCAATTTATTTTTTTGAAGCAGTAGGTAAAAAAATGATAAAACAAAAAAATGGTCATTTAGCTTTTATAGCAAGTGTTGCAGGTTATTTTGGCATGCCACAATCTGGTGCATATGGCGCAAGTAAAGCTGGGATAATTAATTTGTGCCAAGGTTTTTATGCAGAATTATTGGCTAATTCTGTGTATCTTTCGGTAATAAATCCTGGTTTTGTTGAAAGTAAACTCACTGCAAAAAATAATTTTACCATGCCAAACATTATTTCTGCCAAAATGGCGGCCGAATATATTTATAAAGGTTTGCAAAACAAACAATTCGAAATTCACTTTCCAAAAAAATTTACTTTCTTATTAAAATTTTTAAATATTTTACCTTATTTTTTATTGCTACCAATAATTAAAAAACTATATAAAATATAGACCATAAACAATTTTATTTTATTTTCACATCTACTAGAACTATAATTTATCTACATAAAACTATAATAAAACAAGTATATAACACTCATTTCATTTTCTAATTAACTATCAGAACAAATATTCATCACAACATCTTTTGTTAAATTTTTGATAAACTCATAAATTTTATCTTCAA
>JBILTH010000027.1:0-9050 GCA_044371635.1 Rickettsiales bacterium | reverse complement strand
GGGAAAAACAAGTATCTTATAATATTTTCCATGTTTATATCATTTTTCATCTACAATTCTCAATCTAGTAAAATATTTTTAACACAAAAATGCTAGACTTTTGTTATAAAAATAAGGCGAAGAGCATTAAAAATAGCAATAACATCAATAATTTGCTGTAAAATAGCACCTTCTGCAGGCGAAATATAGCCAAAACTTGCCAAAATCATACCAAGCAAACTAAACAACATACCTCCAACAGCACTTTGCATAGCAATTTTTCTAGTATCGAGGCTTAAATGCATTAATTTATCTACTTTTAATAAATTATTTTCTAAAATCACAGCATTAGCCGATTCTCCTGCAATTTGATTATGCTGGGCAAAAGCAATAGAAGCGGTCGCCAAACAGAGAGCAGGAGCATCGTTTATACCATCTCCCACAAATAAAGTTGGCGACTTTTGACTATATTTTTTGACAATACTTAATTTTTCTTCGGGTGACTTTCCTCCATAACATTTTTTTATTCCAAGCTTTACTCCAAGATAATCTACTTGTTTTTGCCTATCACCAGAAAGCAAAATGACTTCAGAAAAATTATGCTCCAAACCTAAATGACTAATAAAAGAACCAGTTTCCGGCCTTTCCACATCTTCAAATATCAAAACACAAGCAACTATGTTGTTAATAACAATAACACATTCTAAACCAACTTGAATTTGGGGCAAATTTTCTTGATTGACAAAATTTTTAGCATTAGCTCGATTAGTAATAATTAATTCAAAATTACCAACTACACCACTAATGCCATATCCTGGCTTTTCACTTACCTGATTTGCATTGGTTAAAATAATTTTTTGCTCTTTAGCATAATGCAACACTGCCGATGCCAAGGGATGTCGAGAATGCCTTTCTAAACTAGCTACTTTTTGAATAATCTGCGATTCTGTATAGTTGCTTATGTTAATTATTTTGGTTAATTTTGGTTCACCATAAGTAAGAGTGCCAGTTTTATCAAAAATAGCAGTGGTACAAAGCGGTAGATATTCGAATATTTTAGCATCACGAATGATTATTCCTTGTTTTGCACACATCGAAATTGCACTCATAATGGTTATAGGAACCGCAATTAAGAGCGGACAAGGAGTGGCAATGGTCAGAACAGCTAAAAATCTAGTTAAATCATGGGTAAAATAATAACAAAAACCTGCTATTAACAATGTTAGAGGAATAAAAACAACAGCAACTCTATCAGCTATTTTTTGTAAATTCGGCTTTTCTGCTTGTGCTTTTTTCATGATTTCGACAATTTGGGCATAACGAGAATTTTCTGTTAATTTTGTAGCCCTAATGACAATTGTTGATTCGCCATTAATTGATCCAGAAAGAACTTGCGAACCTATTGTTTTATTAATTTTATATGGCTCTCCTGTGAGATAAGATTCGTCCATACTACCATAACCTTCAATCACTTCACCATCTACTGGAGCAATTTCAAAAGGAAAAATAGCAATTAAATCGTTAATTTTTATTTCAGACAGTTTGATATCAAAAAAATTATCTTCTTTTTTCAGATGAGCCAAAGAAGGTATGCGATTCATTAAAGTTTCTAAAGCAAAAGAAGCTTTATGCGAAGCAAAATCTTCAAGAGCAGAACCAGTTGCCAACATTAATAAAATTAGCACAGCAGTAATTGGCTGTTGCAAATAAATTGCCAAAACAAAAGCTAATAAAGCAATTAAGTCGGCGGTAATATTTCTCACAAGTAATTTTTTTATTATTTGCCAAACCAAAGGAACTCCACCAATAAAGCTCACTATGTAAAACAAAAATGTTGATAATTTTTCTAAGCCACACAATAAACCAATACCATGAAAAATTATGGTAGATAAAATAACAAAACACAAAAAATGATGCCATTTCTTAAAAAAATTTATCAATTTTAACACTTTTTCTTTCATAACATCAAATAATTTTTTACTAAAAAAAATACCAAAAATGATATTAATATATAATTATTGAGAATTATTGGATAATTTTTTTGCCTGATCTTCAGCAATTAAACCCTGAATAAATTCATCTAGATCGCCTAACATAATATCTTCTATTCGATAAATAGTGAGGTTGATACGATGATCGGTTACTCTACTTTGCGGAAAATTATAGGTGCGAATTCTTTCACTTCGATCGCCAGTGCCAACTTGTTCTTTTCTTTCAAGCGATCGCTCTTTTTCGAGTCTTTCTCTTTCAGCTTCATAAAGGCGCGATCTTAATACTTTCATGGCTTTTTCACGATTTTTGATTTGTGATTTTTCATCTTGCATTGAAACAGAAACTCCTGTAGGTAAATGAGTGATACGTACCGCAGAATCTGTAGTATTGACTGATTGCCCGCCAGGGCCTGAAGAACGAAAAACATCTATTCTTAAATCTTTTTCAGAAATTTGAATATCAACATCTTCTGCTTCGGGCAAAACAGCAACTGTAGCTGCAGAAGTGTGTATTCTACCAGAATTTTCAGTTTCTGGAACTCTTTGTACTCTATGAACTCCTGATTCAAATTTTAATCTAGCAAAAACTCCTTTGCCAGAAATGATTGCAGAAGCTTCTTTATAACCACCTAAACCAGTATCTGATATTGATAAAATTTCAAATTTCCAACTATTTCTTTCGGCATATTTGTGATACATAGCAAATAATTTATAGGCAAATAAAGCGGCTTCTTCACCTCCAGTGCCTGCCCTTACCTCTAAAATGGCATTTTTTTCATCTGCAGAATCTTTCGGTAAAAGAGCAATTTTTATTTGCTGTTCAAGATCTGGTAGAATTTTTTGGATAGCATATTGCTCTTCAACTAACATATCTTGCATATCTTTATCAGGCTTTTCACCAGATAATAAAACAGAAATATCTTGTAATTCTTGTTGAGATTTTTGATATTGTTTAATTAAATTTACTACTTCTGTCATATCGGAGTGCTCTTTAGAGATTTTTGCAAAAGAGTTACCAAGAGCAGATGGATTTAATAGTTTTTGCTCTAATTCAACAAATTTATTCACAATTGCACTAAGTTTTTGAGTAAAGGACATAAATTATTGTTTATCGAAAATTATTTTAAGACCTTCTAAAGTAAGGTTGGGTTGATAGTGATTTATAATATTTGGCCAAGAATCTTTAAAAATTTCTGCCATACCTCCTGTAAGAATTTTAACAGTAGCAATGTTTAGTTCTTGTTCTAATTGTTTTACCAAACCAGTCACAAGGGCAATATTGCCAAAATAAGAGCCAGAATTAATTGCTTCAAAAGTATTTTTGCCAATTACTCTTTTTTGGGGCTTAATATTGATTTTTGGTAATTGAGCGGTATTTTCGTGCAAAGCTTTTATAGCCACATTAACCCCACAAGCAATAATACCACCAAGATATTGACCATTTTTACCAACTACATCAAAAGTAGTGGCAGTGCCAAAATCGATAATAATTAAATTGCCTCCAAATTTATGATAACCAGCAATAGCATTAACCAATCGATCTTGACCAACTTCTGTTTTATTATGAAGCTGAATATCAATATCTAATTTGGGTAATAAATCGGATAGTAAAAAAGTTTTTAGTTGTAAGTTACCTAATTTTTTAATTGCCTCTTGTATTTTTTGAGTTAAGCTAGGAACAACAGAAGAAATAATGCTACCATTTATTTGCAAACAATCTATGTGATGATTTAAACAAAGCTCAATAATATCTATAGCATAGTCGTTGGCTGTTTTTTGCGAATCAGAGTTTATACGCCATTTATGTAGCAATGTGTTATTTAGGTATAAACCAAAAACAATATTGGTGTTGCCAATATCAACAACTAAAATCATAAAACTTATTTTAATTTCAGGCAAGCATTTATTATTCTTTGCATTGCATCGGTTAAAAATTGTTCGTTGGCAGCATAAGAAATTCTAAAAAATCCTTCTGCCCCAAATGCAATTCCTGGAACCACAGCAACAAGTGCATAATCAAGTAAATAGGTTGCAAAATCGTTGTCGTTTTTAATAACTAAACCTTGCTCGGTAGTTTTGCCATATAATCCAAAACAAGAAGGAAAAACATAAAAAGCTCCGTTTGGTGTATTGCAATTAATGCCATTGATACTATTTAGCATTTTCACTACCAAGTTTCTTCTATTTTCAAATATTTTAGCATTTGGTTTAATGAATTCTTGAGTGCCATTTAAAGCTTCTGTGGCCGCTGCTTGACTAATGGAACTTGGGCAAGATGTACTTTGTGATTGAATAATAGACATTGCCTTGATTAATTTTTCTGGACCAGCCCCATAGCCAATTCGCCAACCTGTCATGGCATAACTTTTAGAAACTCCATTTACAACTAAAGTTCGATCTTTTAATTTTGGCTCAACACTTGCAATTGTGGCAAATTGCAAGTTATCAAAAATTAAATGCTCATAAATATCGTCGCTTAAAATATGAACTTGCGGATGTTTCAACAAAACTTCTGCTAAATTTTTTAGCTCAGTAGCAGAATAACAAGAGCCAGTTGGATTGCTTGGAGAATTTAAAATTAACCATTTAGTTTTGTTTGTGATTTTTTTTTCTAAATCAGCAGGAGTGATTTTAAAGTTATTTTCGGCAGAAGAATTAATAATAACAGGCACACCACCGCCCAGTAAAACCATATCAGGATATGAAACCCAATAAGGGGCAGGAATAATCACTTCATCAAGATGGTTAAGAGTAGAAAGTAAAGCATTGTAAATTACTTGTTTTGCCCCTGTGCTTACAGATATTTCGTTTAATGTATAGGTTAAATTGTTTTCTGTTAATAATTTTTGCAGAATAGCTTGTTTTAATTCTTTAGTGCCATCAACCGCGGTATATTTTGTTTTTCCTGCATTTATTGCATTGATAGCGGCCTGTTTTATATTTTGTGGAGTATCAAAATCTGGCTCGCCCATACCAAGGGAAATAATGTTTTTACCCATGGCTTGCAATTCGGCCGCTTTAGCAGCAACAGCAATAGTTGGAGAAGGTTTTATGTTGCCTAGCGAAGCAGATATAAATGACATAAAAATATTAATAAATTAGTTGTTTTTTAAAAACATATATGTTAAATTTAAACAAATAATTGTCAACCAATTAATTTTTTTATGTCAGGTACTATTAGCACAGATTCTTTATTTTTAGGGCTTACTAGGCCACCAATGTTATTTGGAGCAAGCTATGTTTTTACAGTTCTAAACATCATGACATGTCTTATGACATATGTTTTAACAAATAGTTTTAAAATATTATTAATTTTAATGCCTGCCCTACAAGGATTAGCCTATTTTATTTGCCTAAAAGAACCTAGAGCAATTGAGCTTTTTCTTGCCAAAACTTCGAAATGTAGTTTGTGCAAAAACCGATTTTATTATAAAGGCACTAATTCTTACGATCCTTTTTAATATTTTACCCAAAAAAATTATTTGTTCAAATTGTTATCAACATCATTTTCTCTCTTGCCAAAAATTGCCTGACCAATTCTTATTTGAGTCGCACCAAAAGGCAATGCATATTGAAAATCATAAGACATGCCCATAGAAAGCTCTTGCAAACCAAGTTGTGTAGCTATTTTCTGCATTAAGGCAAAATAAGGAGCGGGTTGATTGGTGATAGGCAAAATACACATCAGACCAGCAATAGGTAGTGATATTTCTTGACAAAAACGATAAAAATCAAACACTTCTGTTGTTAATATTCCTTGTTTTTGAGATTCGGAGCCAATATTTACCTGAATAAAAATATTGATTTTCTTTTGTTGTTTTATTATTTCTTTTTGTAATAAAAGAGCATTTTTTTTACTATCTAAAGTTGCAACAGTATGAAATAAACCAACAATTTCTTTGATTTTATTACTTTGTAAATTACCAATAAATTGCAATTCTAAAGATGGGTGTTGCAATAAAATATTTGGCCATTTTTGTTTAGCTTCTTGTAAATAATTTTCGGCAAAACAAGTATAACCTTCGTTGATCGCTAATAAAATTGTTTCTGTGTTGATTGTTTTGCTTACAGCCACAATTTTTATGGACTTACTAGACAAATGATTATTTTTAAAAATTTTGATAATCTTGTTATCAAAATTTTTTTTTACACAAATAGTCAATATTTTTAACCTCCGCCAATAAAATGAACTATTTCAATAATATCATTTTGTGAAATTAAAGTACAATCAAAATTATGATGAAAAACCAAATTTTTATTTAATTCAACCGCCACTTTACGAGAATCTAGCTCAAATTGTTGTAATAGTTGAGCAATAGTCATGTTGTTATTGATGATGGTTTTGTCACCATTTAATATTATTTGCATTTTTTTATGACATTAATAACATTTTTTCTAAAGGTTTTTTGGCGGCAGAGATTAGCTGATTAGACAAAATTATTTCTGCTCCAAAATGAGATTGTTTAACATCTTTCATAGCTAAATAAATTTTTTCTAAACTATTAAGCTGCATATAAGGGCAAGTATTACATGCAGAGCAACCTGTGTTATTGATAAAAGGGCAATCATAAAAAGTGGCAGATGGGTTGACCATTCTCATTTGATGAATAATATTTGGCTCGGTTAAAACAATAAATTCGGCATTAACATTTTGTTTTACATAATTAAGTAAAGAAGAAGTTGAGCCAATATGATGAGCATAGCTTAACAAATTTTCAGGACATTCTGGATGGGCAATTATTTTTGCCAAAGGATATCGTACAGTTAGCTTCACCAATTCTTTTTCACTAAATCTTTCGTGAACCAAACAACTACCTTGCCACAAAATTAAATTTCGTTTAGTTTGTTTCGCAATAAATTTACCTAAATGCTGATCGGGGGCAAAAATAATTTCTTGATCGACAGGGATTTGTTCAATAATTTTTTTAGCATTAGTAGAAGTAACAACAATATCAGAAAGAGCCTTGATTTCGGCAGAGCAATTAATGTAGGTAATAACAAGAGCCTTTGGATGTAAGGAACGAAAATGAGCAAAATTTATTGGTTGACAAGAATCTTCTAAACTACAACCTGCTTTTATATCTGGAATTAAAACTTGTTTATGAGGCGAAAGTATTTTTGCTACTTCTGCCATAAATTTTACACCACAAAAAACAATCTGATTTGCCTCGTTGTTAATGGCTTTTCTTGATAAATCGAGAGAATCTCCAACAAAATCGGCAATATCTTGTATTTCGCTGTTTTGATAAAAATGAGCAAGAATAATACTGTTGTTTTGTTTTTTTAGCTCAAATATTGCTTGTTTTAAATCGAAAGGAAAGGTTGTCATAAAAATTATGGTCGCCAATTCAAGAAATTATTTAAAAATTGCAAACCGATTTCACCACTTTTTTCGGGATGAAATTGTGCACCAATAATGTTGTCTTTGGCAATAACTGCACTAATTTTAGTGTTGCCATATTCAACATAAGCTAATAAATTATTTTCGTTTTGGCAAGTAAAATGAAAAGAATTAGCGAAATAAAAATCGCTACCATTATTAATATTTTTTAAAATAGGATGCTTATTGTTTTTTATAATCAAATTATTCCAGCCCATATGCGGAATTTTTAGATTTGGTTCGATTATTTTTTCAACTTTACCATTGATAAAATTTAATCCTTGATTTTCGCCATTTTCAAAACCTACAGATGCTAAAACTTGCATTCCAACACAAATTGCTAAAAAAGGTTTTTTAAATTTCAATACTTGATTTCTTAATTCTGAAACAAAACCTTCGATGTTGCGTAAGCCTTGCATACAATCGCCAAAAGCCCCAACTCCTGGTAATAAAAAATAACTAGAAGATTTTAGATCGGAAACTTTATTAGAAACAACAATTTCAATATTTGATGCAATAGTATTTAAAGCATTAAAAACCGATTCAACATTGCCGGCACCGTAATCTATGATGGTTAGTTTCATTTCTTATTGAAAAATTTAATTTTTTGAGAATTGTGAGATTTCATAAACGAAAAATCTAAATGTTTACTTGTTTTTATGTTATTTTTTATGACCATCTGCAATGCCAAAAACTCGTTTTTGGCAAAAAAAAGACCAACATAATTATAATGCAACTTGTTTTGCAGATAAACACATTTCCAGTTATTGGCATTAAGGCTTACCATAATATGAAAAATAGCTAATAGATAAAAATAATCGATATGAAATAATTTACAAAAAACAATAATAATTAAAATATTGACAAGATAAAGCAAGCTTTCTTGCCACATTTTTTGATATAAAAACCAAAAAACACCGCAAAAAAAAACCGACCAAGAAAAAGAGCTTTCTTTAACAAGTATAAACTCTTTTACTTGACCATATTGATTGTGTTTTAATAAAGCATTATAAGCAATCATTTATAATTAAGATATACTTAATGCTTTTTTCACTTTTTCTATGATATTAGCAAAAGTTTCAGGTTGATGCACTGCTAAATCGGCCAAAACTTTACGATCGAGATCAATTTTAGCAAGCTTTAAACCGTTAATAAATTGCGAATAAATTAAGTTTTGTTGACGAACCGCAGCATTAATTCGCTGAATCCATAAACTTCTCATATCTCTTTTTCTAACTTTACGATCACGATAGGCATATTGCATTGCCTTTTCTACTTTTTCAATAGCTACACGAAAACAATTTTTTGCTCTTCCACGGTAGCCTTTTGCCATTTTTAAGATTTTTTTGTGCCTAGCTTTTTTAGTAACACCTCTTTTTACTCTACTCATAAACTAAAAATAATAAATTGAAATTAACGATTATAAGGCATTTTAAACTTTAAAATGCTAGCAGAATGACCTTCCGATAAAATGGCAGACTTTCTTAAATTACGTATTTGTCTTTGACTTTTTTTATTAAGATTGTGCCTTTTTCCGGCCTGCTTATGAGATATTTTACCAGTTGCCGTAATACGAAATCTTTTTTTGGCACTGCTATTAGTTTTAACTTTAGGCATATTGTTTTGTTTTTTTTAGTTGCAGAAAAATAGGTAATTTATTGTTAAAAATATTAATAATAAATTTTTATAAAACATCTTAG
>JBILTH010000206.1:0-2529 GCA_044371635.1 Rickettsiales bacterium | reverse complement strand
GCCAGCCGGCTGCAGGAGTTGCAGCGGCTGATCCGGCCCCTGGTGCTGCATCGTCGCAAGTGTGATTGCCTTGATCTGCCCCCCAAGCAGCGGCAGTTACGGCCGGTGGAGCTGAGTGAGGGGGAGGCACTTGGTTTTGAGACGCGCCTCCAACGTCAGGTCGACGACTACCGCCGCCGTGCCGCCCGCGGGGAGGTGCGCCGTGACGCCGAGGTGCTGGCCGTGCTTACCGCCCTGCGCCAGATCGCTTCCCATTACAAGCTGCCGTCGGCCGCAGCTCTGGTGGCCGAGCTGCTGGCGGCTGGTGAGGCCGTGGTGGTGTTCACCGCGTTTCTGGCCACGGCCCAGCTGCTGCAGCAGCGACTGGGCTGCGGCTGCCTGCTCACCGGTGAGCTGCCGTCGGCCCGGCGCCAGCAACTGGTGGATGCATTTCAGGCCGGTGCCAGCCCGCTGCTGATCGCCACCTATGGCACCGGCGGTCTGGGCTTCACCCTGCATCGGGCGCGGCATGTGTTGCTGATCGAGCGTCCCTGGACACCTGGCGACGCGGAGCAGGCCGAAGATCGCTGTCACCGTATCGGCATGGGTTCGGCCCTCACCAGTCACTGGCTGCAGCTGGGGGTGGCCGATCAGCTGGTCGACGGCCTGATCGCCAGCAAGGCTGAGCGCATCGCCTTGCTGTTGCAGCGCCGCTCCACCCAGCTGGCGCGCCGCAGCTTGCCGCTCATGGTGCGGGAGCTGATGGAGCGCTGGTAGGAGTCGGTGCGGCGACGGCCCGTTCAGGGGCCTGGCAGATCGACTGCCGCAGTTTCAGTTCGCTGCGCAACTGGTCGTTTTCCGGATTGGTTGGCAGCTTGGCGGCAAGCGGGATGGCCGTAGCGATGTCGTTGCAGGCGCCGACGTCGTCGCCCGCCAGACTGCGCAGCAGGTAGCGATCGTTGCGCGGCCCAGGCTGGCTAGGGAAGGCAGCGACTACCTGATTGCAGCGCTGCAACTGGGCCTCCAGCCGGTTGAGCTGGAGGCCCCGCAGACAGTCATCGGTCCGCAGTTGGCGCTGGGGCAGCGGCGCTTCGCCGCAGCCTCCGCCCACCAGCCCTGTTCCCACAAGGGCTACCAGCAGGGCCTGGGCAGCAGGCCGTGCCAGGACCAGCCGCGTGGGGGCTCCATGCCTACTGGCCAAGCCGGTCGTTGCGGGTGACGCCGGTTCCGGCGGCGGGTGTGCTGGTCCCAGGCTGGGGTTCGGGCTTGCGGAACAGGTCACCGAGATAGCGACTGCAGTCGGGGTAGGTGTCGGGGCTCTGCACCACCGCCTCGGTGATCATGACGGCGGCGTGTTCCGGCGAGGTCTTGAAGAGGCGATCGGATTGACGCTTGATCACGGCGTAGGCCGCATCCCAGCTCACCTGATGGTCGTTGCCGCTGGCACGCATGAAGCAATACACCTGGGCACCCTTGGCCCCTGGGTTGCTGCCAGCGGCAGTCGCTGCGCCGCTGGCGGATTGCTGGCCTTCGGCCTGGCTCGCCGGGCTGCTGAGCAAGGAGGCACCCAGGGTTCCGGTGAGGATCAGGGGCAGGCCGGCCAGGCCAAGACGGTGGCGCAGGCGGCGGCAGCGGTGGGCCAGGAGCACGAACACACGACAACAATGGCAAGGCCCAACGTATCGATCCGCCGTCGTTCTGCCAGGGGGGAGCCGTTGTCCTGGTGCCCGATGCCCCTTGGCTGCCATGGGGATGTGTGTTGTCATCGGCGTCACCGCTGCTTGGCTGATGGCCTCTGAAACACTGTCTTTTCGCATCACCCGCAACACCGAAGATCTGGCTCAAACCATCCATTCGCTATCCCAGCGACTGGTGAAGCTGGAACAACGGCTGGCGGCGATGGAACTGCAGTTGGATCGCCAGGAGCGCACAGAGGCCGATGTGGATCCTGAGGAACTGGTGTGTCTCGACAACGTCGAGCGCCTGTTGGCCGATTGCCGTGAATTGCTTGAGATCGAAGGGGTGGAGCTTGCACCGTCTTTCGCGGATTGCGATGGCGAGGATTTGAGCTCAGGCTCAGCCGCTGGCGAGTCTGAAGCCACTGTCCTGGCTGCCTGAGCCGGGTTGGATCCCTGTTGCCGGCGGTGGTGCTTCCTGTATTCCGGGTTGCACACCGACCCTTGGCAGGCGCGCCAGAATGGGAAGAAAGCAAGTCATGGCTTTCCCTCACGCCAACACCTCTGCTGCAGCTTCACTGCGTCGTCGTTCTGGCAAGGCTGTTCCGCATCACACCGCTCGCTGTCTTACTGCCGAGGGCGATCACCAGCTTGAAAAGCTTGAATTCGCTCTCGCCGTGGCCCTCTCCCGTGGCGACCTCCAGCGCTCCGCCCAGCTCCGAGCCCAGATCGACGCCCTGGGGGGAAACCACGAAGAACCCGGCACCTGATCAGTGGCGCCTACACCCCTGGCTCCTGCCTGGTTCCCTCCGGAATCTTGCATATCGGGAGCCGTTTGCCGGATGGCCGGGTTGATCGGACCACCACGGCACCG
>JBILTH010000186.1:0-2568 GCA_044371635.1 Rickettsiales bacterium | reverse complement strand
ACTTATTATGTTAAAAGAAAAATATTTATTTTTTTTAAAATAAGATAAATTAGCAGATTTATTATCGATACAAAATAATACTAAAGGCGGTTCTAATGAAACAGAAGTAAAAGAATTTATGGTCATGCCAAAAAATTCATCAGCGAATAGTTTTTTGATTTTATTGAGCAAAATATTATTCAGAAAATTTTGCCATTCAGTTAATTTAATTAATTTTTTTTGTTTAGCAAATTGATTGGCAATAGCTATTCCCCAAGAGTTGGTATGTAAAAAATTATGCCAAAAATCTTCAAATCTTTGACTAATTTTAGTTTTTTGAAAAGAATTTTCATGAAAAAAAGTGGTAGAGAAAAAGTTTTTTTTCCTTGCACAGGCAATAATAACTCCAGTGGTAAAGCAACCAAGGGTTTCTCTTAGTTTTTTTACATCTATAACCATTGCTTATTTAATTATTGACATTAAGCTTTGTTGCAAAACATTAAGTAAGCCACCTTGTTGAGGCATAATAATTGGAATATAAAGTTGCAACAGCAATAAACCACATAACACTAACCCTAAAATTATAATTGTAGCATAATTGCTAATGATACCATTTTGTATTTTAGAGCAACCAACAGAAGCTGTTTGGCATATTTTACCACATAAATTTACTAAACCATCAATGATTACAGCATCAATTATTTTCCAAGAGAATTTGGCTAAATAAAATAATGGTTTAACTAATATGATTTGATATATCTCATCGAAATACCACTTATTAAAAGAAATTTTATATAACCAATTAAAATTTTTGGCTATTTTTTGTGGCAAGTGAGTGGTAAAAATATAAAATAACCAAGCAACAAAAACGGCAACAACACCAACAATTAAAGGCAATGATTTAATAAAAATTGGTAAGTGATGCATTTCGTTGTATAAACTAAATTTACTAAAACTAGACATAATTGCTTCTAGTAAAAAATTTTGAGTAGCAGAACTTAAATTGAGATATTTATAACCAAAATAGCCAGCAAAAATCGAACCGAATGCCAATATGAAAAGCGGAATCAACATAGTTTTAGGTGATTCATGAACATGATCGAAAGTTTGAGTATCTAGTTGTGTTTTGTTATAAAATACTAAAAACAACAGCCTCCAAGAATAAAAAGCTGTAAGAAAAGCCGATATAATACCCATATAAAATGAAAATTTACCTAGAGGATGAGGGCTTACAAAAGCAAACTCTAAAATAGCATCTTTTGAATAATAACCGGATAAAGGTGGAATGCCAGCCAAAGACAAAGATCCGAGCCACATCATTGCACAAGTGATGGGTAATTTTTTGGCAAGACCTCCCATTTTAGTGATGTTTTGTTGATGATGTAAAGCATGAATAACACTGCCAGCAGAAAGAAATAGTAAAGCTTTAAAAAATGCATGTGTAGTTAAGTGAAAAATAGCAGAAGAGTAGGCGGAAACACCGCAAGCAAAAAACATATAACCAAGTTGTGAACAAGTTGAATAGGCAATAATTTTTTTGATATCAGTTTGAGTAATGGCTATAGTGGCGGCAAAAAGGGCAGTTATAGCACCGACACAAGCCACCACATTTAAAGCTAATGGAGAGGCTTCAAATAAACTAGAACAGCGAACCAGCAAAAACACCCCAGCAGTAACCATTGTGGCCGCATGGATTAAAGCAGAAACAGGAGTTGGTCCCTCCATGGCATCGGCAAGCCAAACATGCAAGCCAATTTGAGCTGATTTGCCCATGGCCCCAATAAACAAAAGCAAGCAAATAGCATCTATGTTAGAAATGTTTTTGCCAAATAAAGTGAAGTTATCGCCTGCTTTGTGACAAATTAAAGCAAAAACTTCTTGAAAATTTAAAGTTTGAAAAGTGAGATAAATTAAAGAAATACCTAAAATTAAAGCCAAATCGCCAATTCTGTTGGTAATGAAAGCTTTAATTGCCGCATTATTGGCAGAATTTTTTTTAAACCAAAAGCCGATCAATAAATAAGAGGCAACTCCCACACCTTCCCAACCAAAAAACAATTGTAAAAAATTATCAGAACTAACCAGTATTAGCATAAAAAAAGTAAATAACGACAAATAAGACATAAACCTAGCAATAGATTTATCGTGATTCATGTAGCCAATAGAATAAAGATGAACAGCAAAAGAAACTGAGGTTACTACAATAAACATTAAAGAAGTGAGCGAGTCAAGATATATTTCCCAATCAACTATAAATTTGCCAATACTAATAAAATTAAAAAGACGATAACTTTGCGATGTGCGATCGTGATAGAATTTATAAAACACCAAAATAGCAAAAACACTAGATAAAAACAGACAAAAAGTAGTAAAATATTTGGCAAAATTATCGACCAAACCTCGATGTTTGGTAAAAAGCTGTAAAGCAACAGCAGGAAGTAAAAAGCCCAGTAAAGGCAAAAAAACTATAAGTTTGGCAAGCATTTTCTTTGACGAAAATTTTGTTGAAAAAATAATATCATAATTTTTATATTTAAATGTAAATTTAGATTTTTAAATACAAGATTTACAAATTATTTTTTTGATAAT
>JBILTH010000028.1:0-8939 GCA_044371635.1 Rickettsiales bacterium | reverse complement strand
TGCCAAAAAAATATTAAATACCAACTTTGTAAATTTTTTACCATATTTAATAATATATTAAGAGCAATAAAATAGATAATAAAAACTATAATAAACCAATTTAATTGTAAGTTTTTTAACAAAAATAATAGTCCTTGCCAACCAAAAAAATAATTTAGCACTTTGCTAAATATAAATAAACTTGGCAAGCTATAACCAAAAAATAGCCATAAAAAAAGCCAAAAAATATCGAGGTTTAATTTTTGCAACAATAAAAAAGAAGGAGAAAGAATTACTAAAAACAGCCCTAGCATTAACAACAACACAATCAAAAGATAATTTTCGTTTAAATTATTAGCAACTGCTTCGCTAGTTAAAAACAATAAGTTTTGATTGTGTTGATAAAGCAAAACTATTGCCAAGAAAAATAAAAATATTTGCAAATAAAACAACAAATCAAAAGAGCCAATATTTTTTTCTCGATAAGAAGAGCAGTTTTTTTTTAACACATAATGACTAAATAACAATAAAAGCTGATAAAAAAAGAATACAGTAATTAAGCTTTGACTACAAAATAAAAAAAATAATAAACTAATTAACAGTAAAAAAAATTTTTGCCAAATAAAGCTTAAATATTGTTTCTGTATTTTAAAAAGTTGTGCAGAATAAAAAGCAAATAACAACCAAATAAAATTTATTGCCAATAAAAAGCCAATACCAATTTTATCTAAACCAAAAAATAAGCCTAAACCAACATTAAAACCAATATTGACTAGAGAAAATTGTGGATAAGCAGTGATAAGTAAATTTATTAAAATAATTAAACATAAAAATGGAGCAAGTTTATAATAAAAATTACCAAACCAAGTTGCTAAATTATTTTGATAGTTATGCACATAGCTAAATAATGCCCAAGAAAATATAGGAAAAATCAATAACAGAACCAATAAAAAGGCTTCTGTGTTTAACCAGCTCAAAATCATGAAGTAAAAATATTGTTAAAAGCTAAATCTAGATTATAGTAATCAAAATTAAAACCACATTCGTTGAGCTTAAAAGAAGAAACTCTTTGCCCAGCTAAAATTAACTCACAACCCATTTGCCCAAATAATATTTTTACTAACCAAGCTGGGGTTTTAATAAAACAAGGTCGATGCAATTTTTTGGTTAAAGAAGTGACAAATTCGCTAAATGTATTATGTGAGGCAACAAGATTTACTGGACCAGATAAATGAGGTGTGTTGATAATAAAATTAATAGCCCGAATTAAATCGTGCCAATGAATCCAACTGATCGGCTGTTGCCCACTACCAACAATACCGCCCAAACCTAAATTAAAACTTGGTAGTATTTTTTTTAGTATGCCAGAATTTTTTGCCAAAACCACTCCTGTGCGAAGCAAAACTAGTCTAGTATAAGGCTTGGCAACACTTGCCTCTTTCTCCCAAGTGTCGCAGAGTTGTTGTGAGAATAGATTTTGTTTGCTTGCTTGCGAGTTTTCGCTAAAAATGGTATGATGATTGGTGCCATAATAACCAATTGCCGAGGCAGAAATAAATAGTTGAGGAGGTTTTTTTTGAGTTGCAATAAAGTTGACGAGATTTTTGGTAGTAGAAATGCGACTGTGCCAAATTTTTTCTTTGTTAAAACTTGTCCAGTAAGAAGAAATTGGACTTCCAGTTAAATTAATAACAACATCTATATGATTTTTTATATCGTATAAATTATTAACAAATTGCAATGCAGAATTAGTAATATTTTTGGATTGAAATTGAGTTTTTCGAGTAAGAATAATAACTTGATGTTGTTGTTGCAATAAGTTTTGAGTAAGTAAAGAACCGATAAAACCACTGCCTCCTGCAATTAAAAAAATCATAAATTAATTGTTATTTTTTGATAGGTTTCTTTGTTTAGCTCCACTAAATCTACCGAAAAATCAATTCTGTTTTTTTGACATTGGGTTTGATAAATTTCTTGCATAGATTGCAAACATAAAGAAGTGAGTTTTTTTCTAACTTCAACCGTTCTGCCTGCTAAAATTTTAATGGTAAGATGCACAAAACTAGCATATGCAGGGGTGTTTAAACCTACCAAAAAATCGTGATAAGAAAGAAAACGAAATTTACATTGATGCACATCAAAATTGCCATCGGTAGCTAAATTAATGAAGTGTTGTTGTAATTTTGATGATAAATTTTTGGCTAGATCTAACGAAAAATCAGCAGAAAATTCGACAATAAGATGAGGCATAAATTTTATAGTATTTTTTTTAAATGATTAACATAAATAGTGGCACCAACTGCCATTTCTAAAGAATTTTGCACTTGATAGCAACCGCCTTTAGCAATAGCATAATTAAAATGAGGACAAAAAATATCGAAGGCAATGTTTTTATGATAATCAAAATGATTGTCGCCAAAAATATCGTAAGATCTAGTGAGATAATGAAAATTATTTTGTAAGAATAGATCTATTTCTTGCAATAAATATAGCTGTTCATTGATAGCTACACAATTAAAATTGATAAGTGTTGTGCTGATTTTATGAAAATCTTGATGCTCTAAAATCAAAGAAATTATGGCAGAAATTAAGTGAGAAGGAAAATTATTTTGCTCTGCAATGTGTTGTATAGCAGAGATATTTTTTTGATAAATCGCTTGTTTTAGAGTGTGCTGTTGACTGTTTTGCAAATTGATTTTGTTAATAATTTCGGTGAAAAATATATTCATAAAATCGGGCAAAGCTATGCTAATAAGTAGATTATGCAATTTGATATGATGCAAGGCCACAAGAAGAGTGTTGAGTATGTTTAGTTGAGTAGAAACCGCACTTGAACCAATAATTTCTATACCTAATTGAGTTTGCTGCCTATCAGGATAGAGTTCGTTGTTTTTAGCATAAAAAACATCGCCAACATAACAAATTTTAATAGGTAGATTGGCGGTTTGCAATCTGCCACTTAATAATCGAGAAACTTGCAGAGTAATATCGTTTCTAATCACTAAATTTTTACCAGAAATGCTGTCGACAGTATAAAAACTATTAACTAAATTTTCGGCATTAAAGTTTTCGGCAAATTCTAGCAGAGGTGTTTTGATAAGATTATATCCTTCTTGAAAAAAAACTTCTAATATTTGGTTGGTGTTGCGATGATTGATGAGTGCTTGTTCGTTTAATAAATCGTAGAAACCGATAGGCAACAATGGTTTAGTCATGATCTTGTAAATATTTTTTAATGTTTAGTAAATCTTGCCAAACTAACTTTTTTTTACTTGGTTGTCTCATCAAGAAAGCAGGATGAAACAAACTTACCGCTTTAGTGTTAAATGACAAATAACTAGGATGAAAATCTTGAATTTTACCATGAATTTTACCAATAGGTAAAGAGCAGTGTAAAACATTATTAGTGGCTGTTGCCCCAATTAAAATAATGATTTTAGGTTGAACTAATTGAATTATTCTGTGTAAAAAAGGTTTGCATATCGCTATTTCTTCAGGAGTTGGTTGCCTATTGCCAGGAGGACGCCAAAAAACGGTGTTGGTAATATAAAAATCTAGCTCTCGTTGCAGATTGATAGCAAAAAACATATCTTTTAACATTAAGCCAGAATCACCACAAAACGGAATGCCTTGTAAATCTTCTTCGTTACCTGGCGCTTCGCCTATCACTAAAATTTTGCCACAAGAATTGCCATCGGCAAAAACAGTATTGGTTGCCATTTTTTTGAGATTGCAACCTTCAAATGTTAAAACTGCTTGCTTTAATTCTGCTAAACTATGGCAAGAATCAGCTAAATCTTGTGCGGTTTGCACAATTTTTTCAAGCGAAAGTTGATTACTTGCAGTGCTAAATAGATTCTTTTTCGATAAATTAGTTAAAGCAATATCAATATTAGCGGGAGGATTGTTGATTATTTTGGTAGTTAATGCTGGTTGATTATTTTCATGTTGATACATAGCTAAATGATTGTGGGGCTCTTCTAAAAAAAACTCGTCTAGCTCATTATCGCAGTAAAAAGCAAGAGCATCGAAAGTTTGTTTGCTTTTCATACAATTTTTTTGATGAATTGTTGAAAATCTTGCGGTGTTTTGAAATTTTTATAAACCGAAGCAAATCTAACAAAAGCTACTTGATCAAGTTTTTCTAGGGCATCTAGCACAAATTCGCCAATTTTTGCCGAAGTAATTTCTAGTTCGTTGTTAATGGCAATTTGATGAACTATTTGATAAACAATTTGCTCGACTTGAGAATTTTCAACTGGTCTTTTTCGAACCGCCATGTTAATAGATTTTTTTAGTTTTTGAGCATCAAAAGTTTTTTTTTCGCCACTTTTTTTAATGACAATAATTTCGGGCAGATGCACTTTTTCATAGGTAGTAAATCGCAAACCGCAAGCAGGACAATATCTTCTTCTTTTAATGTTTTCGCCATCATCAGAGGTGCGACTATCTTTTACTTGTGTTTCGCTGTGTCTACAAAAAGGACAATGCATAATTTTAAAAATGAGAATTGATAAAATTAGTATATTTCTCTTTTAATAATTTAGCAATAGTAAAGTTTTTATCTTGATTGAATAAAATATTATCAATTTGATAAACAGGACGAATAAGTAGGCTAGAACTAGTAAGAAATACTTCTTTTGCCAATAAAAGTTGTTGATAATTAAAAGTTTCTTCTAGCACAACAAAGCCTTGCGATTTTGCAATATTGATGAGGCGATTTCTGGTTATACCACATAAAATAAAATTATTAGCAGGATGAGTAATGATTTGATTTTGTTGATTAACAATAAAAACATTGGCAAAAGTTGCTTCAGTAATAATGTTGTTACGCATAAAAATAGCATCATCATAACCTAAATCTTTTGCTTTTTGATTAGTTAAAGTAGAGGCAAGTAGGTTAATTGTTTTGATATCGCAACGTAGCCAACGAATATCTGGGCTAGTGATTACTTTAAAACCATTATTAAATTGACTCTCGGAGAGAGATTTTATTTCGCTTACCGTAGCTACAATGGTAGGATCTAAACCAGAAATGCAATTTGCAACTCTAGCAGGGGCAGAGCCCCTAGTAATTTGCACATAACAAATGCCATTATCGAGATTATTTTTGGCAAATAATTGATGTTGTATTAAAACAAGTTGCGTGATGGTAAAATTATGGCTAATATTAAGCTCTTTTAAGCTTCTCATCAGCCTAATTAAATGATTTTCGCCGTCTATTAATTGATTATTTTGATATAAAATAACTTCATAAGCACCATCAGCAAATTGAAACCCTCTATCTTCGATATGCACCAAGCAATTTTGATGCTCCAAAAACTGTTGATTAAGATAACTGATTTTTTTCATCATAGTTTTATTCATTTTTTTACCTGCTTTTAATTGTGAAAAAATATTAAAAATACATTCTGTTAAAATATTATTTTGTCATGTCATTCGCAAATAAAATTTTAACTAAATTCATGCTTAACTGCAACAAAATTTTAAACAAAAGCAAAAAGATAAAATACCAAGTGCCCAAGTCTATTTAATATAGACACACACAATAAAAAAACACTATCTTTACCCACAATTAAAGTGTAAAATATTTGTTAATTGCCACAACGAGACTATGAGCAATTTTACGTCTATATAAAACACTGTTAAGCATTTCTTCTTCTTGTTTATTTGAAAGATAACCAAGTTCAATCAAAACCGAGGCAACATCGGGAGCGGTAAGCACCATAAAACCAGCAAAACGATGAGAGTTTTGTAGTATTTTTATTTCTGTTTGTTTAATTGCCAAAACAGTTTCTAAAGCAAATTTTGTCGAATAGTTTTTTGCTTGTCTTTGCGATAAATCAATTAGTGTTTTAATAACATCTTTACTAGCATCGGCAAAATCAACTCCATAAATTATATCTGCCTGATTTTCTTTTTGAGCTAATATTTCTGCTTGTTTATCTGATGATTTTTCTGATAAAGTATAAATTGAAAAACCAGAAACATTACTGTCGGAAATCGCATTTGCATGAAGAGAAATAAATAGATCTGCTTTTTTTTTGCGTGCAAATTCTACTCTAGTTTTTAGAGGTAAAAATCGATCGTCTTCTCTAGTTAAAAATATCTTATATTTGTTTTCTTTTTTTAACTGTTTTGCTAGCTCTTTAGCATAAGCAAGAGTGATATTTTTTTCATGAGTACCAGCATAAACTCCTATTGTGCCTGGATCTTTTCCGCCATGCCCTGCATCCAGAACAATTGTAGGCTTTTTTTTATTGTCGCGTATTGTATATTTTGTTATAGAATCAGCAGTTTTTTTTATGATCAAATTGTTTTCTTCATTTGCTGTTTGCATTGTTTTAAGAGATTTACTATTGTTTTCGCTTTGTACAGAGTTATAATTCGCCAAATCGAAAGAGATTAAGTTTTTTTGATGATCAGTTGCAATATTTTGCAATATAAATTCTTCTTGCAAATCAAATACTAACCTCAATTCGTTTTGTTGAGTTCGAAATCGAAAAGCACTAATAAAATTAGGTAAAACTGGTTGATAATTCGGTTGCAATAAAGCGGTGTTTTTAAAATCAAGAACTAGTCTAGAAGGATTTTGCAAGGTGAATATTTTAAACTCTGGATTATCATTAAAAAATAAATTAGTTTTTTTACTATTTTTGCCATTGATAAATTCGATTTTTTCAAATAGAGTTTGTTTGTTTGTTATCTTGTTAGCAAAGCAATATTGAAAATAAGAAAACAGCCCCAAAAAAATAACTAGAGAAAATCGCAAAAATTGTTGTAAAACTAACCTCATATTAAAAAAAATAATTATTGAAAAAATATTTTATGTTGTTAAGTGTTGATTTTCAAGATAAAATATGGTATCATACCAAATCTAATTTCTACTCATTAAAACAACTTTATGATTTTAAAACAATACCAATATAGTTTAAATGGCAATCAACCAAATTTTCAACCAAAAAAAATGGTGATAATGCTCCATGGCTATGGCTCAAATGCTAAAAATTTATTAGAATTAGCTCAATTTTTAGCTTTGCCAGAAATAATTTTTATTAGTGTTAATGCTACTAGTGCTTGGGAAGGTGGTTTTTTTGATAGCTATCAATGGTTTTCTCTTTATCAAAACAATGGGCAAAGAAAACAACTCGAAGAAATTGCGACAGAAATAAAAGAATCAAATTCGCAACTTGCCAATTTTATTGCTACACAACTTGATAAATGGCAACTCGATTATAAAGATCTGGCTCTACTTGGTTTTTCGCAAGGAGCGATGATGGCTAATTATCAAGGCTTTACTTTACCAAAAAAAGTTGCAGGTATTATTAGCTATTCTGGCAAAATTATTCTACCCACCTTATTGCAACAAAAAATTTTACATAAACCAAAAACTTGTTTAATTCACGGTAAGCAAGATTCTGTTTTGCCTTTTGAAAATTTTTTAGAGGCAAAACAAATTCTCACTCAACTAGATGCTTCTTATCAAGATTTTGCCTTCGATCATTTAGATCACAGCATAGATAAACAAGGAATTGTGATTGGCAAAAAATTTTTACAAGATATTTTTATTTAGCATCAATCATTCAAACCAAAAATATCTACAAAAATCATGATTTATAATTGCTATTATACCAAATTTCATTTATAATTATGCAATTTTTTGCCATTTATCGGCTTTTTTATAAAAATGTTGTTTTGGAGTAAGATTATGATTTTGCGATTGTTTTGCCATAAAAAAATAGCAAGCTTTTTGAAAATTAGCAATAAAACTATTACTTGGAGGCTGTAAAAACAACAAAACATCGGCATTGTTAATGTTTTCAGGAAGATGAGAAAGCAAAATTGGTTGATGTTCTAAATTAAATTGCACATCTAAAACAGTGCAGTGTGGTAAAAATTTATTGCGAGCAAAAGACCACAAAAAAGCATCGAGCTCGTTTAGTTGATTTTGATCTGGAAAAAATAATAAAGATTTTTTGCCATCTTGCCATATTTTATAAAGTAGCAAAGCGATAGATTTATAAAGATCTTCTTCAACTTCGTAGAAAGTTATTTCGGTATTCATAAAAAATGCTGAAATTCGAGCAAAATTTGTTGATATAATTCGCGTTTAAAATTAACAATTAAACTAATTAAATTTTCTTTTTCAACCCATTGCCAATTAGAAAATTCAGGGCTGTGAGTTGTTAAATTTATTTGATTATCGTTGCCACAAAACTTGGCAAGATACCATCTTTGTTTTTGTCCAATATAGCGACCACCCCAAAATTTTTTTTGTAAATTATAAGGTAAATTATAATAAAAATAATCGCTAGATTTAGCAATGATAATAATATTTTCTTGCAAGATTCCGGTTTCTTCGTATAGTTCACGCATCACTGCTAGATCTTCGTTTTCTCCTTCATCTATACCACCTTGTGGCATTTGCCAAGCATTAGAATTGTTATAAATTCTTTTTCCAACAAAAATTTTTTTTTGCTCATTTACAAGCACAATACCAACCCCTTTACGATATAGATGATCTGGTTTTTTTTTTATGCTTATTTGTTTCATTTTATTGTCTTATTTTATACCATTGTTTATCTAAAAAATTAACCAAAAAACGAAGCTAGATTTAGATTTTTAGATGCGGAAGTGGCATTGTTTTTTTAAACATTATTGTTTTAATTTTAAATTATTAAAAAAGTTTTGGCAATATTTTTTTAATATTCTTTTAAGGAAAAAAATTAAGACGAAAACTTTGTAATAATAAAATTTAATTTAATGACTTGCAGAAAATTAATAAAAATATAACCAAAATAAAATCAAGAAATGACATAAGCTAATAATTACTACTTGTTAACTATTTTGAGGTAGTGTCGAAATTGCTATCGTTACATAAGTATAGCTTTTTGAATTTAACTTGTTGAAAATAAGATTTTTTTAACCTTAGTTTATCAAAGATTATGAAAAATTGTAAA
>JBILTH010000205.1:0-2579 GCA_044371635.1 Rickettsiales bacterium | reverse complement strand
GTTGGCGCGGTTTCGCGCCACGGCCGACTGCCACCTTCAAGCTCTGATCGCTGCAGCCCAGACCCCTGAGTTCTGGCAGCGCACCCTGGGCCATGCCCTCGAAGCCAGCGTGTACTCGGCAGCCATCACGGCCGTGGATCAACTGCTGGTGCACCGCGACGCCTTGCTCAACGGCACCGTGGAGACACGCCAGCAGATACTTCTGCAGATCCTGCAGACCAGCGGCCTGATGGCGGCGGGCGCTCTGCCGGTGTCGGTGTTTCTGGGGGTGGCCCTCACGCTGGTGCCCGGCTTGGCGGCGGTGATGGGCCCGCTGGGCGTGATCGGCAGCGCCAGCCTGGGTGTGCGCCTGCTCAGCTCAGCGGTGCGCCATCCCAGCCGGCAGGAGCGGCGGGCCATGCAGCAGGTGCAGGGCCTGCTGCAGGAACTGATCTATGCCCTGCAGCGCGACAGCGACGGCAATCTGACCATCACGGTGCAGGCCCAGCCGGTGCACTGAATGCCGGTGCTCTGAATAGCAGTGCATTGCATGACAGAAGCCCCCGCTGATCACGGGGGCAGCAATGGTCAGATGCCTTGCTTGAATTCCGTGATCTTGCCTTTGCCGTTCACGTTGCAGTAGCCATTGATCTTTTTGCCACGGACCTTCCAGTTGAAGCTCAGGCCATCTTTCTTGATATCGGCCAGGGAGGTGGTGCCTTCGTCGATGCTCTGCTGCTCGGTGGCGCCGAGGTTCACGAGGGCGTCAGACATGGGCACATCGAATTGTTCCACCACCCGCATTTTGCAGGTTTTCCCCCAGGCGGATGCAAGGCCTGAAGCGGTTTGAGCGTTAGCGCTTGGGACGAATGACGTGCAGGCAAGGATGGTCAGCGCAAAACTGCTGATGCAGGTGAGCTGTCGACGTGTGTTCATGGTGAGCTGCGTGGCTAGGTGCGACAAAACAAGTGTGACTGCGGGGCAACGGCTTTGCTTCTAAATACGAGGCTTGTGTCATTCCTTGATGGAAACCGTTGCATTTTTTCGGGCTGATGTAATGACAGCGCAAGTTTTGAGTTGGACTTGAAGCCGTGGCGCTCATTGGCGGGGTTCTCGCCCCCTATGACGCATGCATCAGCTCGCTGATCCGGGGGCACCATTCGCGCGCGACGGCCAGTGCCACAGGATCATTGAGCACCGGTTGCCAGCCGCGCTGGTAGTTGCCGGGCAGGCGCACATCACCGATGCGGTCGAAGGTCTGGTCGCGGCAGTCGAGTTGATAGTTGAAGTAGTGGCGGAGTGAACCGGCAGGGGTGCCGCCGCGCAGGCTGGGGGCGATGTAACCCTCGCGCCAGCAGTTGTTGTTGTTGCAGCGGATCATGCCTGGGTTGCCTGCATCCAGGCGTGCAGCCTCGGCGGGCCAGTTGATCACGCTGTGGCCGAGGAAGCCGATGTAGCGCCCCCTGGTGCCGCCCAGATCGAGCTGGCGGAGCGTGGCGCTGTCGTAGCTGTAGGGGCTGGGCACCGGCACCACCACCACTTCGGCCATGGCAGCCCCTGGCCAGATCGTGGTGGCGGCCAGCAGCAGTGCGGCAGGCCCGAAGTGGCGCCGACTGGAAGCGGACATGGATCTCGTGCGGGTGGCAGGTTCGGGCGCTGAACGTTTGACCGTGCTGTCGCTCTGGGCGCTCAGATGTTCAAGCCAGGCTGGCTCCAGGGTCTTCGTGGAGTGCACCTTGGGCAGATGGGCCATGGCTCCTTCTTCTGCTTCCCGTCGCCAACGTTTGGCTTGCACCAGTGGGTTGCACAAGCCCATCCCGTTCCAGCCGATCCTCCCGGGGTGCTGCCTGGGAGGATCGGAGCCCGGGCGGCGAGCCTCATCGGAAGGTGGTGTCGCTCACTGGCTTGAACAGGAAGCCGGCTTCAGCCGCCACAAGCTTGTAGCCGATCTGGCGGGTGCCGCCCGTGGGTTGGGCATTGGTGTCGCCGGGGCGATAGATCGGGAAGCGCCGCATCAGCGTGGTTTCCACCACGGCGAACCGATCGTGGCCCATGTAGCCCTGGGCCAGCTTGCCGCTCAGGTCCGGCATGGTGATCGGCAGGAGGGTGTGGCCTTTGCTGGCACTCCAGGCCATCACCGAGCCGTAGCTGCCACTGCCGGCACTGGTCACAAACAGCAGCAGCTCGGGCCGGCCGTCACTGTTGAGGTCTTCCACCTCACGTCCGGTGATCGAACCGATCAGCTCCTCGCGCACGACGGGGTAGCCGTGGCCGTGCTCCGAGGCCTGCACCATCAGCTGTTGCACCGAGCCTTCCCCAGTTGTGCTCACCTGAAAGGTGACCCCCTGCAGGCTGAGGCTGCTTGCCGATGGCGCCGCGACGGCGGCGCTGCTCAGACCCCCAAGGAGCAGCAGAGGCAACAGGCGAGATGCAAAAGCCATGGTGGGTTTGGCTGACCCCTGCAGCATCGTGGGAGAGGGCTGCCGCCGCATCCCCCATCCGGGGCATTCGCCACATCTCCGCAACAGGGTGGCCTACGCCGGCCCCCAGCTCACCAACCCGAGACGCAAACCGATCACGGCAGCCTGGGTGCGATCGCG
>JBILTH010000185.1:0-2581 GCA_044371635.1 Rickettsiales bacterium | reverse complement strand
TATCAAAAACTGTCAGGGCAAAGTTATTGTAAGTGGCATAGGCAAATCTGGTCATATTGGCAATAAAATTGCGGCAACTCTTACTTCTACAGGAACCTCGTCTTTTTTTGTGCATCCAAGTGAAGCTAGCCATGGCGATTTAGGTATGATAAACAAACAAGATATTTTATTATTACTTTCTAATTCGGGCGAAAGTAAAGAATTATTTGATATTATCAATTTTGCTAAAGAATTTAATATTAAAATTATTAGCATTACCAGTAAAACAAACTCTACATTGGCAAAAGCAAGTGATGTTGCTTTTATTTTGCCTAATCATCAAGAAGCGAATTTAATAAATGCACCAACCACTTCTACAACTCTTACATTGGTTTTGGGGGATGCTTTGGCAGTAAGTTTATTAGAAGAAAAAAAATTCGATCAAGAACAATACAAAATTTTTCATCCTGGCGGTAAAATTGGCATTTCTTTATTAAATGTAAAAAATGTCATGAGAATAGCAGACCAAATGCCATTGGTACAGAATTTTGAAAATATGCAAGCAGTTTTGCTAGAAATGACTTCCAAACATTTAGGTTGCACAGGAGTGGTTGAAAATGAAACTTTAATTGGCATAATCACCGATGGTGATTTAAGAAGAGCTTTTTGTGTAAATTTTTTGCAAAAAACAGCAGTTGAAATTATGACTAAATCCCCTATTGTTATTAATGAAAATACATTGATAATTAAAGCTATGTCTTTAATGAATAAAAAAGGCATTACCAGTTTGTTTGTTGTTGATAAAAAACAAAAACCTTTAGGTATTTTACATTTACACGATTGTTTACGAGCAGGAATTGTTTAAAAGAGGTTATGTTTATACAAGAGCAAGAAAATGAATTAAAACAAAACGATCTCAGATATGATCTGCAAATAATTGCTAGTCTAATACCAGAAAAAAGTAAAGTTTTAGATATTGGTTGTGCCAGTGGCGAATTGTTATATTTTTTGCAACAAAATAAAAAAGTGCAGAGTTTTGGTTTAGAAATATCTCAAAATTTAGTAAGTAAGGCAATTATCAAGGGTTTGTCAGTTATTCAAGGCAATGCTGAATCTGATTTATCAATGTATCCAAATCAATCTTTTGATTATGCAATTTTAAGTCAAACTATTCAAGCAACACATAATCCACCAAAAATTTTACAAGAAATGCTAAGAATTTCAAAGTTTGCTATAGTTTCTTTACCAAATTTTGCTTTTCTACAAAATCGTTTATATCTAATGTTTAAAGGCGAAATGCCTGTTAATAAACATATTCCATTTCAATGGTATGAAACTCCAAATATTCATTTTTGCTCAATCAAAGATTTTTTAAATTTATGTTATGATTTAAATTTTTCTATTCATAATCAGTTATATCTTGTTAATAATGCTCTTTTGCCTAGTATTTTGCAAAATAAATTTATTGCTAATTTATTTGCTCAATATGCTATTTTTTTAATTACCAAAACAAGTGATATTAACATAACTCAAGAAAAACCAATTATTAATTCTAATACCGTTTCTTATCTAAATATCTAATTAAAATGATATTATTAATGAGTTCAATATGCAAAAATATCTCTTGTTAATTATTGTTTTCTTTCTTTGTGCTTGTGCTTTCGAAGAAGAAAATAATAAAAAATTTATCAAAAGAAAATATCGCACCAAGCCTAGCGAATCTATGCAAATAGGTCTGCCAAAAGAAAATATGTACAGCACCAAAGAATTTTCTATTATCAAAATAAACAATAATAAGCCAAAAATAGAAGAAACAATACAAAATCAAGAAAAATCAGAAGATAATTTTGATAATCCAAGTTATTATCCTAATAATTTGCCATATAATGGTATTTTTAAAATAGGAAAACCTTATAAAGCTTTCGATATTATTTATACTCCACAAAATTATGAAACTTTTGAAGAAACAGGAACCGCTTCTTGGTATGGAAAAGATTTTCATGGCAAAACAACTGCTAATGGCGAAATTTATAATATAGGCGATTTAACCGCTGCTCATCCTACCTTACCTCTGCCTTCAATAATTAAAATAACCAATCTCGATAATAATAAAAGTCAAGTAGTGCGGGTTAATGACAGGGGGCCTTTTACCAAAAATAGGGTGATTGATGTTTCTGAAAGAACCGCTGAAATATTAGATTTTAAAAACAAAGGAACTGCAAAAGTAAAAATTCAATTATTAAGGGCAGAAACAGATAAAATGCTCGAAATGTTTGGGTTAAATGAAGATTAAATTATAATACTATTCATTTTTGGCTCTAGACAATGTTTAGAGAGGATTTTCTGTAATTATTTTCAACAAAATTTTAGATAAATTGTGTTTTTTCAAATCTAAAATCACTTTTTTTTAAATGCAAGATAAACTTTTTATCGGTTAATTAGATTAAATTTTGCCAATATTTTCTTTGATAACTGCTAAAAAGATTCTATGCCATTAACATGATTTTTGCCTCTAGCAAATTCATTTTTTGAATGAAAAACTCTATGATGAGTATAGCCATTTAATATTAAATCATCATAAGCTTTCCAGCCATCTGTATTA
>JBILTH010000026.1:0-9361 GCA_044371635.1 Rickettsiales bacterium | reverse complement strand
TAATATTAGTTAAAACCTTTATTTGAAAAAATCAAAAACGAAGTGATCTGCAAAAATTCTCTTTATCAATGGCGATGCAAATATTTAAGGCAAAACAAAAATTTAGTTTGCCCAACTCTTACTGCTAACATGGGAGATGTTGCAAAAAAAATTATGACTAAAATTATTTTTTTGATTTACATAGCCTTGTCCTGACTAAAAATAAATTATTTGGAATGGCAAGAGATATGAAGTGGCTCTAAAAAAAGGAGGGGAGAAAAACTTGTAAAACATTTATTTTATTGATATGATATTATATTTATCTCATCTTCTAAAATTTGCAGTACAAACCTTTACCCTTCCTTAAGGGCAGGGAGATTTTTATCTTTTGCAAAATATAATATTTATATCTAAAAAAAAGATTTCTAATCTTTTGTTTTTTATAACTAATTTAAACAACTATGACAACCATAAACCAAAACGAAGTAGATAAATTTTCGGCAATGGCAAGTGAATGGTGGAACGAAAACGGTAAATTCAAGCCCCTGCACTGTTTTAATCCTGTGCGTTTGCAGTTTATAAACAAACATATTGCAAAGCATTTCAAACTAAACAATAATCAATCTCATTTTTTAAATGGTGTAAGCCTTATCGACATTGGCTGCGGGGGCGGTTTAGTGGCAGAGCCGATGGCTAATTTAGGGGCAGAAGTGATGGCAATTGATGCTTCAGCAACCAATATTGAAGTGGCTAAAATTCATGCCAAACAAAGCGGCCTAAATATTAACTACACAAAAGCAACTCCCGAGCAAATTGCTCAAGAAGGTTTGCAGTTTGATGTAGTTTTGGCACTTGAAATAATTGAGCATGTTGAAAATGTTGAGTTGTTTTTGCAAGCTTGCTCTGCCTTATTAAAACCAAATGGCATTTTATTTGTTGCCACTATTAATCGCAATCTAAAATCGTTGCTTTTAGCAAAATTTGGTGTAGAATATGTGCTTCGGTGGTTGCCAATTGGCACTCATCACTGGCATAAATTTTTAAAACCATCAGAAATTGTTGATTTTGCAACAAAATTTAACTTAAATTTACATCATCTGCAAGGCTTTAACTACCATATTTTTAGCAACACTTGGCAAGAAAGCAACAATATCGATATTAACTATTGTTTATCATTTACCAAATAATTTTATGACTATTTTTTTTCATACCAACGATCTACCAAATCATTTTACCGCCAGTAATGCAGTTGCCATTGATAGCGAAACTATGGGGCTAAATATTGTTCGAGATCGTCTTTGTTTGTTGCAATTTAGCAACGGCGACGGTTCTGCTCATTTAGTGCAGTTTGAACATCTCAACAACTACTCCTGCCCCAACATTAAATCTTTACTTCTTAACCCGCGAGTGCAAAAAATATTTCATTATGCACGTTTTGATTTGGCTTGCTTACAACATTATTTGCAAGTAGAAACTCAAAATATTTACTGCACCAAAATTGCCTCAAAGCTAGTAAGAACCTACACCGAATCGCATGGCTTAAAAAGTTTATGTGAAGAATTGCTAGGCATTGAAATTTCCAAAAAACAGCAAAGTTCTGATTGGGGCAACGAAACAATTTCAAGAAAACAGCAAGAATATGCAGCTCACGATGTGCTTTATTTGCACCAACTCCAACAAAAACTCACTACAATGCTAAAACGAGAAGGGCGATACGAATATTTTCTAGAATGCCTAAAATTTTTACCAACACGCATCAAGCTTGATTTGGCAGGCTTTGAAACAACCGATATTTTTGCTCATTAAATTATGTTAAAAAGCAATATTTTAGAATATGGAGTTGCCGAATTTTCGCAAGTCATCAAGAAAAAAATCGAAGCTTCCTTTGAATATCTTATCATCAAGGGCGAAATTACAGGCTATACACCGCCCAACAGTAAAGGATATATTTATTTTGTCCTTAAAGAAGGTAATTTTAAATTAAATGTAACTTGTTTTAAAAATTTAAGTAAAATTGGTTTTGCTCTTGAAAATGGCTTACAAGTTCGAGTAGCAGGCAAAATCACCGCCTATGGCGATCAATCGAAATATCAAATTGTTCTTGACAGCATTCAGCTCGATGGAGTTGGGGCAATGATGATGGCAGTTGAAAAACTCAAAAAAAAACTCACTGCCGAAGGCTTGTTTGACGAAAAACATAAAAAACCGATTCCTTTTTTATCAAATATTATTGGCATTATTACTTCATCTACTGGGGCGGTAATTCAAGACATGCACCATCGAATACAAGCCAGATTTCCTACTAATATTGTTTTATACCCCACATTAGTGCAGGGCAACGAAGCGGCAAGCCAAGTAATTGCAGGAGTGCAATATTTTAATAATCTCACTTGCAACAAGCCCGATCTATTAATTATTGCTAGGGGCGGAGGCTCTTTTGAAGATCTAATGCCATTTAACGACGAAGCCTTAATCAGGGCAGTTTTTGCTTGCAACATTCCTGTGATTTCGGCAATTGGACATGAGCCAGATTTTACTTTACTTGATTATGTTGCCGACAAAAGGGCACCAACTCCCACAGCGGCGGCAGAGTTTGCAACTCCCGTAAGGGCAGATTTGCAACAAAAATTAATTGTAAAACAACAACGATTACAACAAATCAGCAATAATTATTTAATGCAACAGCAACAAAAATTGACAATGTCATATAAATCTTTACCAGATCTTGCCCGATTTTTAAAAGATAAAAGCAATTTTTTACAAAATTTGTGCGAAAAACAGCAAATGATTATTAAAAACTATTTAATGAGTCAACAAAACAAAATTAATGTGTGCAAAATTCCTAATCTTGACAATATTTTTAGCAATTTAACTCAAAAAATTCAATATTTACAACAACAAATCAATGGCAAGATGGTTAATATTTTACAACAAAAACACACTCAACTCGCTAAAATTACCATTGACAAAACTAAAATGTTACTTTTTATTGAAAATTCTAATCAGAAATTAATCAATAAACAAAAACAAATAGCTCAAAAATTGGTTTTTTATCTAGAAAAACAAAATTCTTTATTAAGAAAAACAAAAGAAATACTCACTTCTTATCACTATGATAATGTTTTAAAGAGAGGCTTTGCCATTGTTTATAATCAAAAAAAACAACCAATAACTAGCATTAAAACTGCACAACAAGAAAAAAATCTTATTATTAAAATGCAAGATGGCGAGATTTTGGTGCAGAACAATAAATAATGTTTTTTATAAAAAAGCCACTTGCTATTTTTAATACAAAATTCTAATATTAGTTTTTTATTTATTGCAAAAAATGGCAAAATAAAAAAATAGTACAAGCTTTAATCAAAACTAAAAAATATGTCTGGCAACTTAACCATAATGGGCAGTAAAGAAATTTTATTGGTAGCAGAAAATATTGCACACGAAAAGGGCATCTTATTGCAAGAGGTTATTGAGGCCATGGAAGAAGGCTTAAGAACCGCTGCTAAAAAAAAATATGGCTCTCATCTTGATATCGAATGTAAAATCGATCGCAAATCTGGGCAAATAAAATTATTCAATAAATTACAAGTTGTCGAAGATTATATCGAAAATTTTGACAATCGCAATCACATTACTATATCTCATGCTAAACAAGAAAATTCTGATGTCGAAATTGGTGATGTAGTTATTCAAGAATTACCCCCTATCGATCTTAGTCGAATTGTGGCACAAGTTGCTAGAGGTGAAATAATGCGTAAGGTAAAAGAGGCTGAAAGAAACAAAGAATATAAAGAATATAAAGAAAGAATAGGTGATATTGTTTCGGTTGTGGTCAAAAAAACAGGTATCAAAAATATTGTTATGGATATTGATGGCTACGAAGCTGTATTGCATGAAAGTGGCTTAATTCCTAGAGAAAACTTCAAAGTAGGCGATCGGGTGCGTTGTTATATCGAAGATGTAAGGCAAGAAGTTATTGGTGCTCAAATATTTTTATCTCGAACTCATCCACAATTTTTAGTAAAACTATTCGAACAAGAAGTGCCGGAGCTTTATGAGGGTAACATAGAAGTTAAGGCTGTGGCTAGAGATGCTGGCTCAAGAGCGAAAATAGCAATTTATTCGCGTAGAGATGATATTGATATTGTTGGTTCTTTTATTGGTATTAGAGGTAGCAGAGTTCAATCAGTAAGCTCCGAATTAAAGGGAGAAAAAATCGATATCATTAAATGGTCGGGCAATGTTGCCGAATTGGTTATTTCTGCTCTCACTCCTGCTAAAATATCTAAAGTTGTAGTTGATGAAGAAAACAATCTTATCGAAGCGGTAGTAAGTGAAGATCAGCTAAGTTTAGCTATTGGTAGAGGTGGTCAAAATGTTAAATTGGCATCAAAATTAGTTGGATATAAAATTGATGTCATGACAGAAGAGCAAGAATCTTCTCGTAGAACAACCGAATTTAATCAAGCATCTAAACTATTTATCGAAGCTTTAGATGTCGAAGACATGATTGCTAATTTATTGGCTAGTGAAGGTTTTTTAACTGTCGAATCTATTGTTGAGGCCGAAATTTCAGAAATTTCTTCTATCGAAGGTTTTGATGAAGATGTGGCAAAAGAAATTAAAAACAGAGCAATAGATTATCTGCAAAAAATTGCATAATAGTTTTTTAATTGTAAAATTTCATTAACTATTTGTTTTTATGTCAACTATAGTCTATTTATAGATTTGGCATTAAAGCGGTCGTGGCGGAATTGGTATACGCGTAACGTTGAGGTCGTTATGAGGTAACACTCGTGGAAGTTCAAGTCTTCTCGACCGCACCATTATTAAAGCAATGTTATTAAAAAAATAATTGATTTTTTTATCTGTTTTATTTTTAATAACAAAAAAACAAAACATAATTATCAATTTAAAATCATATAATTTTGAAATTTTAAAATTAAACAATATGAAAATTTTAGCTATTAAAGAACAAAACAATGAAAGTAGAGTTGCCATAACTCCAAACTTAATAGCAAAATATCAACAACTTGGCTTAAGTGTTTACATACAATCAGATGCTGGCATATTATCTGGTTTTTCTAATGCAGAATATTTGCAACAAGGGGCAACAATTGTAGAAAATATCAACACTATTTTGCCCGAAATTGAAGCGATATTAAGTGTTTCTTCTGCCGACATAGATTTTTCTTTATGCAAAGAAAACACTTTGTTTTTATCAATTCTTAACCCATTTTATCGTGCCGATTTAGTGCAAAAACTACAACAATACAAAATAAAAGCTATTGCACTTGATTTAATGCCACGCATTACTAGGGCACAAAGCCTAGATGTTTTATCTTCGCAAAGTAATTTAATTGGTTATCAAGCGGTTTTAGAGGCAACTAATTATCTTAATAAATGCATACCAATGTTTATGACCGCTGCAGGCACAGTGGTTGCTGCTAAATTCATGATTATTGGGGCTGGAGTTGCAGGATTGCAAGCGATTGCCACTGCCAAAAGGCTTGGTGCCATTGTTTGTGCTTTCGATGTTAGAAATCAAGTAAAAGAGCAAGTGCAAAGTTTGGGGGCAAAATTTATTGAAGTTCCAGACGAAAAACAATATGATGGTGTTTATGCCACTGAAACTAGTAAACAATATCAAGAAAAACAACAAAAACTTTTATTGCAACATATTAAAAATCAAGATGTTGTTATTACTACTGCTTTAATTCCAGGTAAAAAAGCTCCAATTTTATTAAATGAAGAATTAATTATGGCAATGAAGCCAAATTCAGTAATTATAGATTTAGCAGTTGCCAATGGTGGCAATTGTGTGTATAGCAAAATAAACGAATTAGTGGTGCATAATCATGTTAAAATTGTTGGCTTTGCCAATTTAATTAACAAGTGTGCTTATGATGCTAGTCAGCTATATAGTAAAAATTTATTTAATTTTTTGCAATTAATTGTTGATAAAAATAAACAACAATTATATCTTGATATGCAAGACGAAATAATTAAAACAACTCTAATATCATAACTATGTCTATTAAACTTGATATTGCGAAACCAGAAATGTTAAAACCAAAAATTGCTATTTTTGGTGTTGGTGGAGCGGGAGGAAATGCCCTAAATAACATGATTATTGCTAAACTTGAAGGGGTTGAATTTATTGCGGCTAATACCGATTCTCAAGCTCTCACTCATTCTTTAGCTAGCATCGAAAACAGAATACAGCTTGGGGTTGGCACTACTGCTGGCTTGGGTGCCGGCTCTTTTCCAGATAAAGGCAAAGCGGCGGCCGAAGAAAATTTAGAAGAAATAATAAAATATCTTAATGGTTGTCACATGGTTTTTATTGCAGCTGGAATGGGTGGTGGCACTGGTACAGGTGCTGCTCCTGTTATTGCCAAATTAGCAAAAGAAAGAGAAATTTTAACAGTTGGTGTAATTACTAAGCCTTTTCATTTTGAAGGAAAATATCGTATGCAAATTGCAGAGCAAGGTATTGAAGAATTAAAAAAACATGTAGATACTCTAATTATTATTCCTAATCAAAATCTATTTCGCATTGCTAACGAAAGCACTACTTTTGAGGCTGCCTTTAAAATGGCAGACGATGTTTTGCATGCAGGTGTAAGAGGTATTACCGATCTAATAACAATGCCTGGTTTAGTAAATCTAGATTTTGCCGACATCAGAACCATCATGACCAAAATGGGAAAAGCAATGATGGGAACAGGAGAAGCTTCTGGCGAAAATAGAGCAATTAAAGCTTGTGAAATTGCTATTTCTAATCCTTTACTTGATGACATTTCTATTAAAGGAGCCAAAGGAGTTTTAGTCAACATGACAGGCGGTCCTGACATGACTTTGTTTGAGGCAGATATTGCGGTTAATACCATCAGAAAAGAAGTCGATTCTAATGCAAACATTATTTTTGGCACTGCTTTCAATGAAAATATGAAAGGCAAAATTAGAATTTCTGTGGTTGCAACAGGCATCGATCAAGAAGAAATAAAAAAAGAAAATAACAAAAACGAGTCAAAATCTTTTCGTTTTTCCGCCCCTGTATCTAATAAATCTTTTTTTGATCCTGGTATTCCAAGCAAGTTAAAACAACAAGAAATAACCGAAATAACTGATAAAAATTTTCAAATTAAAAAATCAATTTCCGAAAATTCTGTCAAACAAAATCCTTTACCGCAACAAAATCTAGAACCAGATTATTTCGATGAAAATTTAGCCGAAAATTCTGAAAAGCAATATTTAACATCAGATCCCTCAACAGAAAATGATGCAGATTTTTTCATCGATACAACTGTCGTACCCCATAAAAAACAGCCACAAACTACTAAAAACAACACTTATTCCGAAAATGTTGAACAAGCAATAATCAAAAAAGAAACTTCTGGTTTTAGTTTGTTTAGTTTTATGAACACTAAAGAAAAAACAAATAATATTCAAAATGATAAAACCTTAAAAAATCAAGAAACAGAGCTAGAAAAAAAGAAACAACAATTTTTTGGCACTATTTTTGAAGAAGATAATCAAGAAGACGATAAAATTAACGATGACATTATTAATATTCCAGCTTTTTTTAGAAGAAAAAAATGACCCAAATCTATTTAATATCGCCACCAAAAATTATTTTACCCGAATTTATTTTGTCTTTAAAAAATGCACTTAGCACAAATTTGGTTCCTGTATTTCAACTGCGACTAAAAGAATATCAAGAAAACGAAGTAGCTAAAATTGCTAAACAAATACAAAAAGTTTGTAAAGATTATAATTGTCAACTAATTTTAAACGATTACCCAAATATAGCCCTTAATCTTGAGCTTGACGGAGTTCATCTTGGCAAAGACGATGCTAAAATAGCTGATGTTAGAAAACAAGTTCCCGATTATTTTACTATTGGGGCTAGTTGCTATAACTCTAAACATTTAGCAATGAAAGCAGGTGAAGAAGGTGCAAACTATTTGGCTTTTGGGGCTTTTTTTCCAACCACAACCAAAAAAATAGAGCATTATGCTCACATTGAATTATTGCAATGGGCAACAGAATTATTAAATTTGCCCATAGTTGCAATTGGTGGCATTAATGCTAATAATTGTCAAGATCTAGTGACAAATAAGGCCGATTTTTTAGCTATAATTTCTTTTGTGTGGCAACATTCTCTAGGAGAGAAAACTGCATTGCAACAACTTCATTCTGCTATTAACAACAATCTATAACAAAATCAATGTGCTAGAATTTGACATCATAATTATTGGAGGTTCTTTTGTTGGTATTACCACTGCTTTGGCTTTAAATAAAAGGTACGATAATTTAAAAATTGCCATTATTGAAAAACAAAATATTTTTGCAAGCCCTAAAAATATTGATGGTCGTGCTTATGCTCTCTCAAAATCTTCACTTAAATTATTAACTGAAATTGAAGTTTTACCATATATTTTTAATTCTTCTGGCATCATCAAAAAAATTAATATCACCGATGGCTATTGCCCTTATGTGTTGCATTTTAACTCCGAAGATAATAATAAAAAAGTAACAATAAATTGCGATGAAACCTCTAATTATCTTGGCATTATCACCGAAAATCATTTACTTTTTGAAGCTTTAAAAGGAAAATTTAGCGAAAAACTCAATCATTCAAAATTAAATCTTACCTTTTTTTGCCCTAATCATTATCAAAACATTAGTTTTCAATATGAGAAGGCAATTGTTTTACTTGATAATAATCAACAAATCACAGCACCATTGCTATTGGCTTGCGATGGCAGATTTTCTGCATTACGAGAAAAATTTAATATCTATACTTATCGCAAAAACTATCACCAAACCGCTATTGTCTTTAAAATTAAGCACGAATTAAGTCATCAAAATATTGCTTTTGAAAAATTTTTTAGTGGCGGACCTTTGGCAATATTGCCTTTAGCAGATAAAAATCAATCTTCTCTTGTTTTAATTTTACCTGAAAATAAAGCTAAATTAATGCTCGATCTTGATAATGTTAATTTTTTACAACAACTGCAAAAGCAACTTAATTTTGAACTTGGTCAAGTGGAAATTATTTCAGAAAAATTTTCTTATCCACTCACTGCTGTGCAGGCCGAAAATTTTGTTTATCAACAAATGATTTTGCTAGGCGATTCTGCTTGTGGAGTTCATCCTATTGCTGGGCAAGGCTTTAATTTGGCAATTAACAATCTCAACATTTTACTAAACTTATTAACAATTCAAATTTCTGCTGGTTCTCCAATTAATCAAGCTAAATTCTTGCAACAATTCGCCTTTCAAGCAAAAAAACAAAGTGTGCGAATGCTTTTTGCCACCGATATTCTCGATAGCTTATTTAAACAAGATTCTATTTTGCTTGGCATGGCAAGAA
>JBILTH010000025.1:0-9427 GCA_044371635.1 Rickettsiales bacterium | reverse complement strand
CCGAGCTTACTGGCGAAAACTCTAAATTTATTCACTACGGCATGACTAGCTCTGATGTGCTAGACACTGCTTTATCAATGCAACTAAAACAATCTTGCGATTTATTAATCATTAAGCTAGAAAAACTACTTAATGCTCTTAAAAAACAAGCCTTTTTACATAAAAATAGCATCTGTGTTGGTCGATCGCATGGTATTCATGCCGAGCCCACAACTTTTGGTTTAAAAATGGCGCGATTTTATGCCGAATTTAACCGAAATCTACAACGTCTCAAAATGGCGAAGCAAGAAATTGCTGTTTGTGCCATTTCTGGTGCAGTAGGAACTTTTGCCAATATTTCTATGCAAGTGCAAAATTTTGTAGCATCAAAACTAGATCTTACTTCTGAAACTATTTCTACTCAAATAATTCCAAGAGATCGCCATGCTTTTTTCTTTGCCACTTTGGCAGTTGTTGCATCTAGCATCGAAAATATTGCCATCGAAATTCGACATTTGCAACGCACCGAAGTTTTAGAAGTAGAAGAATTTTTTAGCCCAGGGCAAAAAGGCAGTTCTGCTATGCCTCACAAACGAAATCCGGTATTAAGTGAAAATCTCACTGGTTTGGCAAGAATGGTGCGAAGTGCTGTAATTCCTGCTCTAGAAAATGTTGCTTTGTGGCACGAAAGAGATATTTCTCATTCTTCGGTTGAAAGATACATTGCCCCTAACTGTTGCATTACTCTTGATTTTGCTTTGCATCGGCTTACTTCTTTGGTTGAAAATTTATTGGTTTATCCGCAAAATATGCAAAAAAATCTCGATAATTTAGGTGGCTTGGTTTATTCGCAACGAGTTTTGTTGGCACTAATTGAAGATGCCAATATTTCTCGAGAGCAGGCTTATGCTTTGGTGCAAAAAAATGCAATGAAAATTTGGCAAAAAGAAGAAACTAGTTTTTTGTCTTTACTTGAAAAAGAACCAGAAATAATCAATAAACTAGGCAAAGAAAAATTACACTCATTATTCGATATTGATTATCATTTAAAAAATGTCGATTATATCTTTCAACAAGTTTTTAATAATTAATTCAATGGATTTATTTTTTGAAGCATTAATGCAAGTCAAACATGGTTCTTTGCTAATTTTATTTCCTAATGGTGAAAAAAAAATTTTTGGCACTAGCACCGATAATATTTGCAAAATAGTAATTCTTGATGAAAATGTTTTAGCTAATGTATTTAGCGGTGGCGATATTGCTTTTGGTGAAGCCTATATTAATAATCAGTGGACAACCCCAGATTTACCAAATTTACTAGCTTTTTTTACTCTTAACAGTAAATATCTTGAAGATTTTTTACATCAAAATCGTTGGCAAGCTTTTTGGCTTTATTTAAAATGTTGGTTTAATAAAAATACTAAACAAGGTAGTAAAAAAAATATTCAATTTCATTACGATTTAGGTAACAATTTTTATAGTTTGTGGCTTGATTCTACAATGACTTATTCTAGCGGTTTGTTTTTATCGCCTAATCAAAATTTGCATCAGGCTCAAATTAATAAATATAATCACATTATTAATAAATTAGAAAAAGGCTCAATTCTTGAAATTGGTTGTGGTTGGGGCGGTTTTGCTAATTTAGCATCTAGTTATGGTTTTGAAGTTACAGGTCTTACTTTATCTAAACAGCAACAGCAATATTGCCAAGAAAATTTTAAAAATCAATTTGCAACAAAATTACAAGATTATCGCGACGAAAATTCTATTTACAACAATATTGTTTCTATCGAAATGTTTGAAGCGGTAGGCAAACAATACTGGGAAACATATTTTGATAAAATTAGTAAATGTTTAGTGAGTAAAGGTAAAGCGGTTTTACAAATTATCACAATCAGCGAAGATATTTTTTTACAATATCAAAATCGAGTTGATTTTATTCAAAAACATATTTTTCCAGGTGGGGTTTTGCCAACAAAAAACATTATTCGCCATTTAGCTAAAAAATATCATTTTAACATTATCAGTGAAACCGCTTTTGGGCTTGACTATGCTAAAACACTAATTCTATGGCTAGAAAATTTTAATCAACAATTAAATTTAGTTTTACATTCTGGTTTTGATATGCAATTTGTAAGAAAATGGCAATTTTATTTAAGTTATTGTTATGCTGCTTTTATTGCTAATCGCACCGATGTTGTGCAGTTTGAATTGCAAAAAAATTACTAAAATTATGGCAAAAATAATTTTTATGGGCACCTCCAGTTTTGCCTTGCCTACTTTATATAATCTTTTACAAAACAAGCAACATCAAATTATTGCTGTTTATACCAAACCGCCACAAATTGCAGGCAGGGGGCAAAAGATAAATTTAAGTGCGGTTCATCAAGTGGCTTTAAATCATAATTTACCAGTTTTTACTCCACACAACTTTACCCAAACAGAAACTATTTTGCAGTTTGTATCTCTTGTAGCCGATATAGCGGTGGTAATTGCTTATGGCTTATTGCTTCCGCCTGCTATTTTACAAGCTACAAAATTTGGTTGTTTTAATTTACATCCTTCGAGTTTGCCAAAATTTCGTGGAGCCGCCCCTATTCAGCGAACCATCATGAATCAAGAAAAAAATCTGGATGTGTGTATAATTAAAATGAATGCAGGGCTTGATAGTGGCGATATTGCTAGCAAAAAAAATATTATCATTGCTAATCAAACTTATCAAGAAGTTGCCGATAAATCATCTCAAATTGGTGCCGAACTTTTTTTAGAATTATTGCCAAAAATAGAGCAGGGCAGTGTTTTGTATCAGGTGCAAAATCATCAATTAGCGACTTATGCTAAAAAAATTAATAAAGACGAATGTTTGCTTGATTTTTCACAAACAGGTGAACAATTAATAGCAAAAATATTAGCATTAAGTGGTTGTTTAGGGGCATATTTTTATCATCAACAACATTTAATTAAAATTCTTTCTGCTAGTTTTTTAAAACAACAACCAAACCATAAAATAGGCGAAGTTTTGCCAAATTTTAATATTTGTTGTATTAATGGTTATATACAGCCAAAAATAGTGCAAAAATCAGGAAAAAAACCTGTTAATATTTCTGATTTTCTACTTGGCTATCGACAATAAAATATTATATATTATACCATGTTTGTTAATTAATACCAAATCTCATTTACATCAGCTATCAAATTTACATATACATAACTAAAACCTACACACTCTTTATAATTTCTAGTTGATTCACTTTTTTTGAAGTTTTTATCTAAAAAATTATGTCGTCATAGTATTGTTTTAATTATTAGCAATGCTATTGGTTAAATTTATTAGATTTGTTCTATGCTAAAATATGAATTGCTATGATTAATGCTAGGTGGTAAAACTGCAATGCCATGGCTTTTGGCAACTTGCAAATAAACATTGATTTTATCGGTATTATCTAGCTCTAAATTGATGGAGGCGGTTAAAAATTCGGGCAAGAAATTTGCCTTTAAATAGGCGGTTTGATATGAAATTAAAGCATAAGCGGCGGCATGTGATTTGTTAAAACCATAACCTGCAAATTTATCGACTAAATCAAAAATTTCGGAAGCTTGTGTTTCGTTAATGTTGTTTTTGCTTGCCCCTGACACAAAAATTTGACGTTGTTTATCCATTTCTTCTTTAATTTTTTTACCCATCGCTCGGCGTAGTAAATCGGCTGCACCAAGGCTATATCCTGCTAAAATTTTGGCAATTTCCATTACTTGTTCTTGATAAACTATCACTCCATAAGTTTCTTGCAAAACTTCTTGCAACAAAGGATGAGGATATTCGATTTGCTCTTCTTTATGCTTTCTTTTGATGTAGGTTGGAATGTTGTCAATTGGCCCTGGACGATAAAGCGAAATTAAGGCAATGATATCTTCAAATTTATCGGCTTTCATTTGTTTTAACACCGATCGCATACCAGAAGATTCAATTTGAAAAACACCAATAGAATCGCCAATTGCTAGCATATCAAAAGTAGTTTTATCGGTAAGTGAAATATTGTTTATGTTGATATTAATTTTTCTAGTTTGGGCAACTAGTTTAATTGTTTCGGCTATTACGGTTAGAGTTTTTAAGCCTAAAAAATCGAATTTTACCAAGCCCGCAGACTCGGCATATTTCATAGAATAGCCCACCGCTGGCATAGTAGAATTGCTATCTTGATATAAGGCACAAATTTTTTGCAAAGGTTTGTCGCCAATTACAATTCCTGCTGCATGAGTTGAGGCATGGCGGTTTAAACCTTCTAATTTTAAGCCAATATCAATCAACCTAGCAATTTGAGTATCATCTTGAATTGCTTGTTGTAGATCTTTATCCATATCAATTGCTTTTTGTAAAGTTACCGCTTCAATAGCATTAAATGGAATTAACTTGCAAATTCTGTCAACTTGGCTATACGGCATTTGCAACACTCTTCCAACATCTTTTAACACTGCTCTTGCTTGTAATTTACCAAAAGTGATGATTTGTGCCACATAATCGAAGCCATATTTTTTCTGCACATAATCAATTACTTCGTCACGTCGCAACTGGCAAAAATCTATATCAAAATCGGGCATCGAAACTCTTTCTGGATTTAAAAATCGCTCAAATAGTAAGCCAAAACGAATAGGATCGAGATCGGTTATTTGCAAGGCCCATGCCACCAAGCAACCCGCCCCCGAACCTCTGCCTGGCCCAACTGGAATTTGCTGTTGTTTTGCCCACTTAATAAAATCAGATACAATCAAAAAATAGCCTGCAAAATTCATTTTAATGATAATATCAAGTTCGTATTCTAGGCGTTGTTGATATTGCAAATTTATTTCTTGTTGCTGTTGTGTGCTATATTGTTGATTGTAAAATTTTTGTTGCAAACGTAAATCTAAACCAAGTTTGGCTTGTTTGCTAATTTCTTGGTGTTCGTTAAAAGTAGGATCTAAACTAAAACTAGGCAAAGCAGGAGATCTTTCTATTGGCATAATATGGCACTTTTTGGCAATATTGATGGTGTTTTCAATGGCTTCTGGCATGTCGGCAAAAAGTTTGCAAAACTCTTGAATATTTCTTAAATATTGCCAAGGAGTATTTTTTGCTCTACCTTCTTCTTCTAGAGTGCTACCAGAAGCTATGCAAGATAAAATATCTTGAGCTTCATACATATTTTGAGTAAGAAAAAATGCATTATTAGTGGCAACCAAGGGAATGTTATAATCTATTGCTAATTGAATTAAATCTGCTTCGATTTTTTGTTCGTCTTTATGCTGATGTCTGGTAATTTCAAGGTAAAAATTATCATTGGGAAAAATTTTTAACAATTCAACGGCAATGCAAATAGCTAATTGCTTTTGATTATTAAGCAATAGTTTTGCCAATATTCCCCCCAAACCGCCCGACAAAGCAATGAGACCTTCGCTATGTTTTTTTAGTAATTCTATTTCAATAAAAGGGCTAGTTGATTTTTGATATAAAAAACTAGAGCTTACTAAATTCATTAAATTTTCATAACCTTGTTGATTAAAAGCAAATAAAGGAGTGATGGCGAGTGATTTTTCAAAATCAAGATGATTGTTGTTATTTAGTTCTAAACAATGAAAATCAACTAATAATTCACAACCGATAATTGGCTGAATTCCTTCTTTTTTGCAAGCTAGCGAAAATTCTAAAGCTCCAAATAAATTTTGACTGTCGCAAATTCCAAGGGCAGGAAATTGTTGAGTTTTAGCAAAATCAATTAAAGCATCAATTTTAATTGCCCCAGAACACAAGCTATAAGAGGTGTGGTTTCTTAATGGAATATACATTATGATAATTTATGAGAATAAAGTTGTGTTGCTCTTTTTTCGAAAGCATTAATCATTTTTTGGCTAGCAGAGGCAAAAACCAAGCCAATAGTTTTGTTTAATAAAAAAGAATTGAAAGCAAAATCAAGAAAAAAATTTACTATGCAACAATTGTTGCCTAAATTTTTAATTTCCCATTTGCTGTGTAATTTTTGAAACGGACCTTTAATAGCATTGGCTTCAATGACAAAATGATGAGTGTTATGTTGAGTAAGCACAACATTTGAAGTATATTTTTGCAAAATATGATGAAAGGCAACGGCAAGCTCGGCATGAAAATGTTGTGGCGAAAACTTTTGCACAATATTTGCTTGTTTGCACCATGGTAAAAATTGGGGATAGCTTGCTACATCAAAAATGATAGTAGAAATTTGATAAGCAGTGTAGTGCATTGTTTTTTCAACATGAAATACCGACATAAATTTTGTTATTATATTTTAAATATCAAATTCATATTCAAGAAAAACCATATCAAGTAAATTTGTATTTGAAATTTTACATAGAAAATGGCATTAAATTTTGTTATTAAGTTATAGTTTAAAAATTTCAATAGAAGTTTTAGTAAATTTTATATTTTAATTGGTAAAATAATCATATTTAAACCTTTCATGTGTAATTTTCTTTGCATAACATAAGGAGTGTGATTAAATAACAACTGTTGCAGAGAATTTTCTTGTTCGAAAATAAATTTTGTGCCAAAAAAAATGACATTTTCATAATCTTTTACTACTCTATCGGTGAGTTGAGTGAGTTTTTCTATAATATCGGTGTCATAACCAATATATGCTTTACTAAATTTACCATAATGATTACAATAATTTTTGTATTTATTGATGATTTGTTTAGTTTTTTTTCTCATTTCGCGCCATATTTTTTCTTCTTGCAAAATGTTGGAGTTGAGCTCGCCTACCGTTACAAATAAGAAATTTTCAAAAACATTAGGAAATAATTTTTTAATTTGCAATAAACAATTCATGCCACTACCAAAAGTTTGATCGACAATAATAGCGGCGGTGGGGGCTTTTTTGTTTACTGCATCAATTAAAATAGGTTGTGATAATTGTGTTTGAGGATATTCTAAAAATTCTAATTCTTTTCTGATAAGATTGTGTCGAAATCTAGCATAGGTATTACGAATAAACCAACCAGTTGCTACAAAAAATGAAGTAATAACAATGGTTATCCATCCGCCATCATGAAATTTTTCATAAACAGTAACCAATAAAATACCAAAACAAACAATAAAACCAAGTAAGGAAATGCTAATTTTTTTTAACCATTGACTATTTTTAAAGCGACTGCGAAACCAATAAATAGTTAAGCCAAGCAAAGATAAAGAAAAAGTAATAAACACATTTATAGAATAAAGTACAACTAAAATATGCACAGAGCCATTAGTAATAAAGATTGTGGCGATGGCTGCAATAGCCATAAAGCAAATACCATTTTTTACTACTAATCGATTTGAAAGCGAACTAAATGATTTTGGCATCCATTCGTCAGAAGCCATATTAGCAATAACATTTGGTCCTGCCAAAAAGCCAGAATTAGCAGCGACAATTAATAAACCAGCTTCAAAGATAAGCAAAAATGGCACAATAAATTTACTCATTTCTATATCGCCAATAAGCCAATTTTTAGTAATCATATAAAAAGCTGTGGCATTAAGAGTTTGTCCTTCTATTTTGTTAATACCCCAAAGTAAGTAAATTAAAATAATACCAACCGCCATAAAAGCCAAAGAAATTGCCAATAAAAACATAGTAATTTTGGCATTTTTTACTCTTGGCTCTGCTAAAGTGTTGACATTGTTAGAAACAGCTTCAAGACCAGTATAGGTGCCACCACCCATTGAAAAAGCTTTAAGAAAAATAGAGGCGATAAAAACCCAGCCAGCAATAGAAGCGGTTTGTTGTATTTCGTGATTGGCTTTGGTAAATAGCAAGGGCAAAGCATAGCTTCTAGCAATAATTGCATATAATACAATAAAAATATGAGTAAGAACAAAACCTAAAAATATTGGCAAAAGAAATTTAATTGATTCTTTCATTCCTCTTAAATTTAAAAATGCTAATAAACCAATTAAAAATACTGCTAAAAATAGTTTAATCACTTTAAATTCTGGAGGTAGAAAGCTAAAAATAGCATCTATGCTACTAGCAATTGATATGGAGATAGTTAAAATATAATCAACAATAAGTGCCGAGCCCGAAACTAAACCTGCATATTTGCCTAATAATCTAGTAGCAACACGATAACCACCACCACCATTTGGAAACAATTCTATTACTTGAGTATAGGCATAAGAGATAATGAAAACAGTAAGAGCGGTAGCGATTGCCAAATAAATTGCCAATTCTTCATGAGCTCCAAGAGCAACAAAAGCTTCTTCTGGCCCATAACAAGAAGATGATATGCCATCGGCACCTAGACCAACCCAAGCCAAAAAAGCCACTAAAGAAATACTGTGCCTAGATTCTTTATCAAAAAAATTACGTGGAGCACCAAGAACAAACTTGATTAGCTTGGTAAACATATTTAAAAATTATATAATTTAGCAATATCAAGCATTCTGATAGAAAATGCCCATTCGTTATCATACCAAGAACATACTTTAACAAAATTTTCTGTTAAAACTTTAGTTTGAGTAGAATCGAAATTAGAGCTATATGGATTATGATTAAAATCGATAGAAACAAGAGGCTCAACAACATAACTCATAATGCCTTTTAATTGATTTTGTGAATAGTTTTGCATAATATTATTGATTTCTGCTGTGCTAGTGTTTTTGCTGGCAAGAAAATTTAAATCAATCATCGAAACATTTGGAGTTGGTACTCTGATAGCCACACCATCTAGCTTACCCTTTATTTCTGGCAATACTAAACCCAAAGCTTTCGCAGCTCCAGTAGAGGTTGGAATCATAGACATTGCGCAGGCTCTAGCTCTACGAAGATCGCAATGAGAATTGTCGACAATATTTTGATCGTTAGTATAGGCATGAATTGTGGTCATAAAGCCTTTTTCTATGCCTATTTGTTTATGCAAAGCCCAAACAATTGGAGCCAAGCAATTAGTAGTGCAAGAGCCGATAGAAATAATTAAATCTTGATTGTTTAATTGTTGATGATTAACTCCATAAACAATTGTTTTAACATTATCTTCTTTTGCAGGCGCAGAAATAATTACTCTTTTTGCTCCTGCAGTTATATGTTGGTAAGAATCTTGATATTTGGTGAAGGCACCTGTGCATTCAAAAACAATATCAATATCAAGTTTTTTCCAAGGTAGCTTTTGCGGATCTCTTTCGTTAAAGAGTAAGATATTTTGTTGATTGATGCAAATTTGATTGTCGGCAATAATCTGTACTTCTTTGTGAAATTTACCATGAACAGAATCGTATTGAGTGAGATGTTGAAGGGTTTTAATGGAAGAAGAACCGTTGATAGCAACTAATTCGATATCGTTATTAAAATTTTCTTCATAAATAGCTCTGATAATTGCTCTACCAATTCGACCAGCTCCATTAATGGCAATTCTTTTTTTTCTAGACATAAATAAACAGTGATTTACAATTATTTTATTAAAA
>JBILTH010000183.1:0-2642 GCA_044371635.1 Rickettsiales bacterium | reverse complement strand
AAATCTTGATTCGTCAAAAAACAATATTTTCTTATGAAGATTTTTTCTTTGTATTTGCGATTAGAGTTTTTTTTGAATTATTCTAGTTTTTCTTTATCTTGTGTGTAGTGAATTAGTCTTGGAAGTGATATGAGAATAATACCATTTTTTCGAAGCTAATATTTAGTTTAAGCCTTCTCAAAGAAATTTATTGTGAGGAAAGGGCGATTATACCATTTTTATTGCTATTGATATTTCATGAAGAAAATTGGCAACCTCATTTGTAAGTGAAGTGCATTTTTGAGGTAGATTAGCAATTTTTTCTACTATTGCCGAGCCAATAACAATGCCGTCGCAACCTATTTTAGCAAAATCGTTGGCTTGTTTTGGATTTTTAATACCAAAACCAACTACAATTGGTAAATTAGTGATTTGTTTTAGCTGTTTTATGTGCAAAATATTATCTGTTGATTCGGCTTGTTTGGTGCCTGTAATGCCAAGAAGAGAAATTAAATAAAGAAAACCAGTAGTATTTTGCAAAATTTGATTTGCTCTATTGATAGAGGTTGTTGGGGCAATTAAATTAATAAAATCTAGTTTGGCAGATTTAATAAAATTAATTACTTCGTGCTGTTCTTCTAATGGCAAATCTACAATTAAAACACCATCAACACCAGCTTTATACATATCGTTAAAAACTATTTGTAAGCCATATTTTAGCAATGGATTAAAATAAGTCATTAGAACAATTGGAGTTTGTTGATTTTGCTTGCGAAAATCGGTAATTAGGTTTAGGGTTTTTGCCAAAGTTGCCCCATATTGCACCGCTCTTTTGCTAGCCATTTCAATAATTGGACCATCTCCTGATGGATCTAAAAATGGTACTCCTACTTCAATAATGTCGACTCCTAATTTTGGCATTGCTAACATAGTGGTAAGAGATGTTTGATAAGAAGGATCGCCAGAACATAAATAAGCAACAAAAGCTGTTTTTTGTTGTTTTTGCAAATTTAAAAAAGTTTGAGAAATTCTCATAATTTTACCCCTAAAAAATTAGCAACAGTATTTATATCTTTGTCACCTCTGCCAGAAAGATTAACAACAATTGATTGATTTTTATTCATATTTTTAGCTAATTTGCAAGCAAAAGCAATGCCATGGGCAGATTCAAGAGCAGGTATAATACCTTCTAATTTGCAAAGCAACTGAAAACACTCTAAAGCTTCATCATCGGTAGCAGAAACATATTTTACTCTATCAATTGAGTGTAAATAGGCATGTTCTGGACCTATTCCTGGATAATCAAGACCCGCTGAAATTGAGTGAGTATCATTAATTTGTCCATCTTGATTTTGTAAAAAAAAAGTTTTGTTGCCATGTAAAACAGCTTTTTCTCCTTTACTAATAGAAGCAGAATGTAGCCCAGAATCAATTCCTTTACCTCCTGCTTCAACTCCATACATTACTACTTCTTGATTATTAATAAAATCATAAAATAAGCCAAGAGCATTCGATCCGCCGCCAATACAAGCAACTAAAGCATCGGGAAGTTTTTGTTGCATAGCCAAAATTTGTTGTTTTACTTCTTTGCCAATAATAGAATGAAAATCTCTTACCATTTGCGGATAAGGATGTGGACCTGTAACCGTGCCAAGCAAATAATAGGTTTCAAGCGGGTTGGAAACCCAATCTCTCATAGCTTCATTAATAGCATTTTTTAAGCTTTTTGAACCAGTTTCAACCGATCTAACTTCTGCTCCTAGTAGTTTCATACGAAAAACATTAGCAGTTTGTCTAGCAATATCTTTAGCCCCCATATAAACAACACAAGGTAAAGAAAACAAGGCACAAACAGTGGCGGTTGCAACTCCGTGTTGACCTGCACCAGTTTCGGCGATAATTCTTTTTTTACCCATTTTTTTTGCAAGCAAAATTTGCCCCAAGCAATTGTTGATTTTGTGGGAACCTGTGTGATTAAGTTCGTCTCTTTTAAGATATATTTTTGCTCCTTTGCAATATTGAGTGAGTTTTTCTGCTAAATATAGTGGGCTTGGTCTACCAACATAATGAGTGAAATAATAATTTAATTCTTGTTGAAATTTTTCATCTCCTTTTATTTGTGCATAAGCTTTTTGCAACTCTAAAACCGCAGGCATAAGAGTTTCAGCAACATAAGCACCACCAAACTCTCCAAACTTACCTTGATGATTAGGTTGTTGATAAGAAGAATTAAACATATTAAACCGCCAATAATTTAACTATTTTTGTGGTAGCAAAAGTAGTTGTAGTTAAAATAAAACAAGAAATCGCTAATAAAACTTGATAATTTTGCCAAAAATCGTTATTAAAAGCCAAATATGCTAACAACAAAATTGGTAAAATAAGAGGTAGAGCAATTATTGCCATATAGCCAAAAGAATAAAAATAATTAGTAAGAACCCCAGACATAGCCGAAATAAAACTAATAGTTAAGGTAGAGATAGAAATAATGGCAATTAATTTAGCAATAGTTAAAAAATCAAAACTTTGTAAAATTGCTAAAAAAACCGCCCCAACAATTATGGGTAACATTACTCCTAACCAACTAGCTAAAATTTTTGCCAACATAAATTTTTCGAAACAACTAAATAACAAAAGCATTTGTTCTATAGTGCCATCTATAA
>JBILTH010000182.1:0-2644 GCA_044371635.1 Rickettsiales bacterium | reverse complement strand
GAATTTTCAGAAAAAAAATATGAATTAGATAAAGTTCAAGTCATGGAGCATGCAATTAGCCCAGTTCATAAAATGGCTTATAATGATATTTCTAATGCTATAAATTCATTAGGTGCCACAAACTCTTTGAAGCGAATATTTTATGGAAATATAATAGTGATTCTTAGGCAATTACAAATTATTACTGATGAAAAGAAATCAGTTTTCGAGACTGGTCTTCCCGGATGGAATACTGAAGATAGGGTGTATAAAGATTTTCTTAAAATATTACAAAAAATAATCAAAAATCCATTACTTGGAAAAGATGTGAAAATCATTTTATTTGATGTTGAGCCATTTATGCAACATGACCCATTTTATTCAAAAATAAAAAAAATGCTAGAAAATAAACAATATTCAGAAATTAAAAAAAGGGTCATTCTTGTTGATATACCAAGTATTTTAGATGTTAATAAAGATTATTTTTTAAGAGATTGTCACACAAATCGAAATGGCAATATAAAAATCGCCAACAAAATTTCTCAAGTTATAAAGAATAATTAAAAAATGGAATTAATAAAAATCTTCTCTTATAAATTCTATTAGAATGTTTATTAAATAATTTAAAAAGAGTTCTACTATTTTTTAGATAATTTTTAAATATTTCTTTCTTAATTTTGGGTTGATCATTGATTGAAGACACCTTAAAAAACGGAAAATCATTTTTTATTAAAAAGGTAAATAAATCAAATTCAAGAGTCGGATTTCTCTCAAAAATCTTCTTAATAAAATTATCCATTTTAAAGCCAGCATCTACAAAGGTCGGGGTGAGGGCGATTTCGTAATTCTCTACAATATCTTGTTTGGAATTTTCACGCTTAACTTTTCTAAAAAAATTTCTGAAAATTTCGCTATTAATAATTTTTTTATTAAAGACCAAAAAATAACTCTGCAAATGCGGTAAATATATTTCTTGATTAACTGTGAGTCCCCAAAAATCACAATCGGAATATTCCATTGTTTTAAAAATATTATTAAGCGGTTTTATTGGTCCATAGCATGAATCATTGGCAATGATTATCGCATCATAATCTTGTGAATATTGATAAGCCTCTTCAAGTCCGCGTTTGTAGCTTCCAAAGTCATATTCACCATGTTTTTCGGCGATAATTTTATGGCATAAATTTTGCAATTTATTTTGCTCAATTTCGAGTAAATTATTATGGCACTGTTGAATCCCACTAAAATCAAATTCATTAGCTTGTAGTTTGTGAGATTTTGGTTAAATTATGAAAAAGTATGATGATTTTTTGAGTATTTTTTTGGTTTTTAGCTAATTTCTAGCTAATTTCTAGCTAATTTCTAGCTGTTTTTTAGCTAGTTTTGGGATATTTGGGTTATTTTAGACAAAAATATCCCTTGTTTTAGGTAGTTTGCGGTGAATACAGTTCATGTAAAACCACCATTCTTTTTAAATTATGAGAAATAGCTTCCATAAAAGCGGTGAATTGATTTTTGACTATTCCCATATAACGAACTCTATGATTGGTTTTAGAAAAGACTCTTTCATAAGGAGCTCTAAGTTTGGTGTAAAATTTATCAAGATCCTTGTTTTTATCTTTCATGTTGTTCTTTTTAACCGCTGCTAAATGAATATTCTTTTTTGCTGTTGCCAATTTAGCATTCTTATCGAAAATAACCTTTATCAGCATAAACCACACCAGAATTTGGAATTACATGCTTCATTCCTTTAGAATCAATCACGCTGGCTTTGGTAATGGCAACCTTGTTAATCATACCACTTTGCATATCAACCGACACATGCTTCTTAAAGCCATACCAAAACTTATTGCCACCTTTGCAACCAAAATTTGCCTCTTTATCTTTGGCAAACTTCGGTAGAGTTTCGTTGTTAAGCTTGTTGTATTTTTCTTTAATTGCCTTGTCTCGCTCTTCCCACAGAGATGTCTTAGATATCAGATGAGAAGCGTCGACAAAAGTAAAAACCTCACTCATATAACCTTTGGCTCTTAATTGCTCTTTTAAAATATTGAAGATCTTTGATAGTTTGTTAGTGCCGATTTTCTTTCTGATTCTTGTGAATAAAGAATAATTAGGAGTTGATTCGGTAAGATTAAATTGACAAAACCATTTTGAAGCTAGATTACTTTTTAGAGATTCTTCCAACTCTCTGTCGCTTAAATTCTCCATAAACTGCACCAATAAACATAAAAATAATCTGAAAATTCCATAACCTTTACAATCGGCACCACTGGCATCTTCGATTTGTTTTAATTCTTTCTTAACTGGTTCTAAATCCCACAATTTTTTAAATTTACGGTAATTTTTTATCAATCAACTGATCTAAGGTTATCATCTCTACTTGATAAGACATATTGTAATTATTCTTAAAATTTTAAAAAAAAGAAAAATAAACAGCTGTAAATAAACAGCCATGAAGCTATATAAATAATAGCTTCACAATTTTTTTATGCAACAAATAATTGCAAAGAATACTAAAACATTTTTTACTAGTTGTCATTTGGGATTCAACAGTGCCATTATGGCACTGTTGAATCCCACTAATACCATTTCAACTTTTTAGTTGACCATTTAAATATTTTATGAATAATTGATTTATTATTAATCAATTATTCATAAATAT
>JBILTH010000181.1:0-2653 GCA_044371635.1 Rickettsiales bacterium | reverse complement strand
GTTTGTAATTTTCATAAAACAGAATCCAATAAAAATTCCGAACTAGAAGAAATCAGAAATACAATCGAATTGAAAGCTAAAGAAGGCTCTATTTTTAAATATGACAAAGATTTATTAGATGGAGTGTTGGATTTATCCGATACTTCTATTATTGAAATTATGGTGCATCGCAAAAATATTGCCTCCATCAACTACAATTTAAGTATTGCAGAAATTATTAAAAAAGCCATCAATATTGGCTATACCAGAATTCCTCTTTGGCAAAATCAAGAAGAAAATATTACTCATATTTTAAATGTTAGAAAAATGCTTAAAGCTCTTTATTTGCAAAAAGCAGATATCAATAATTTTGATTTACAGCAAGTGGTTTCTACTCCTTTTTTCGTGCCAAATTCCAACACTCTAAAAGCTCAATTATTTGCCTTTCGTAAAATCAAAAAAAGAATGGCAATTATTATTGATGAATATGGCTCGGTGCAAGGTTTAATAACTCTCGAAGATATTTTAGAAGAAATAGTGGGAGAAATTAAAGAACCAGATGAAATTAATGAAATCAATATTGTTAAAAGTAAATCGGGGCTTTATAAAGTAAGTGGCAAAACTTTAATTCACGATTTAAATAAAAAATTAAATTGGCAATTACCAACAAACGAAGAAGCCTTAAATGTTTCTGCTTATATCATAAATTATCTAGGTAGAATACCAGAAGAGAAAGAAATGTTTACCATTAATAATTTTTATTTTGAGATTGTCAAAAAAAATCATAATGATATTATTTTAATAAAAATCAAAAAAATTAACTAAAATGTATCAACAATTTTTTATTTCAGCAATAGAGCAATTAAAGCAAGAAAATCGCTATAGAAAATTCGTTAATATTTCTAGATTATGCGGTCAATTTCCTTATGCTATCAACAATGATAATCAGCAAAAAATTATTGTTTGGTGCTCTAATGATTATTTAGGTATGGGACAGAATCAAAGTTCTATCAATTTAACCAAAGAAGCCCTAGAAAAATATGGTATTGGAGCAGGTGGCACCAGAAATATTTCTGGTAATAACAAGCCATTAGTCGAATTAGAGAATACTGTTGCTTTATTGCATAACAAAGAAAAAGCCATTATTTGTTCTTCAGGTTATATTACCAACGATACTGCCGTTCAAACATTAAGTCATATAATTCCTAACTTAATTATTTTTTCTGATGCTAAAAATCATGCCTCAATTATTGCTGGTATTAGAAATAGTAAAGCAAAAAAACATATCTTTTCTCATAATAATTTAACCGAACTAGAAAAACAGCTAAAGTTATATTCTGTGCAACAACCAAAACTAATTATTTTCGAATCTGTATATTCTATGGATGGTGATTTTGGCGATATTTATGGAATTGTTGAATTGGCAAAGAAATATCAAGCTCTCACTTATATAGACGAAGTTCATGCTGTTGGTATTTATGGTAACGGATCTGGATTAAGCAAGCAATTAAATTTAAATCAAGAAATAGATTTTATTCAAGGTACTTTTGGTAAGGCTTTTGGAGTTTTTGGAGGATATCTTACTGGTGACCAAATTAGTATTGATGCCATCAGAAGTTATGCTTCTGGCTTTATTTTTAGCACTGCTATGCCCCCTGCTTTTGCGGTTGGTATTAGAGAAAATATTTTGCATCTACAACAAAGCAAAAAAGAAAGAGAAGTTTTGTTTAATAATGTTTCTTATTTAAAACAGAAATTGCAACAAGCAAATATTAAAATTTTTAATAATCAATCGCATATTGTTTCTGTGATGGTTGGTAATGCTTATAAAGCAGAGCAAATTTCTAGCAACCTACTTAATAAACACAACATTTATGTGCAACACATCAATTATCCTACTGTTGAAAAAAATGATGAAAGACTACGCATAACAGCAACTTCTTTGCATAATTTTGCTATGATAGATGAATTAGTTTTTGCTTTACAGCAAGCTATTTTATTTGCAACTCCCATTTCCACTAATTAAAATAATGTTATTATGTGTTTGTAATTAGTGAAAATGGTATTAATTTCAAGTGTATTTAATATTTTTTACTCGATAATATTTATCGATTAGTTATTTTTGCTACTGTTAAACAAGACTCTACTGCGAGTTTTCCTTTATTATATTGCAAAGGATCGGCTCTTTTTATGGCCTGATCTTCATTTTCGGTGGTAAGAATGCCGTTGCCAATTGCTATACCATAATCAACACTAAGTTTCATTAAACCATAAGCACTTTGATTGCAAACAATATCATAGTGAGAAGTTTCGCCTCGAATTATGCAACCAAGGGCAACAAAACCTTGATATTGATTTTTCAATTTGGCAATTACTGCAGGAATTTCAAGGGCGCCTGGCACTGTGATTATGCTATAAGAGTAATTTGTTTTTAAATAATCTTCAAGAGAGTAATTATTTTGTTTTAAATAATCTTCGGCTCCTTTTAAAAGTAAGCTAGAAATATTATGATAAAAATTTGCTTGCACAATTAGTATTTTCATTTGTTTTTTTAATTATTTTTATGTAAATTGATAGGGTTATCATTTTTTATTAGGTATTAGATAAAAAATGTTATAATATTTGTTTTTATTATTTTTTTATGTTGCATTTTATCAATCGTTTTATTGTTTTG
>JBILTH010000023.1:0-9511 GCA_044371635.1 Rickettsiales bacterium | reverse complement strand
TTTATTAAAGACAACATAATTAAAAACAAGGTATTTGAAACTTTAATTGAATTAGAAAATCAAGTTTGTTAATTTGTTAATAATTTAGGCAATGAAATTATAAAAAGTATTTGTTTATAGGTGATTAACTAAAAAGTTGAAATGGTGTAAGATAAATATTTGTTCTAAAAAAAATTATGATAATGTTGAAAAGAAAAAAAAGATAATTGAATAAAATCGAATCTTCTGGGAAAAGTTGATAGATGTTGATTTTTACTTATAAAATAATCGGCAGAAGATTTGATTCTGTGAATTTGTTTTGCAAGCAATATTTCTTCAATATTTTGTTGTTTAATTCTGGCTTTTACTTCAATAAAAATTAAATGTTTTTTGTGTAAAGCGATAATATCTATTTCTCCAGCAAAACATTTGTAACGATTAGCTAAAATTTTATACCCTTGGCAAAATAGCAAAAACAGACAAATTTTTTCGGCAAAAATACCTAATTTGTAGCTATTTGTTTTATTTTTCATTGTTTATTGCTTGGTGTTGCAAAATTAATTGATAAATATTTTTTTTGTTAGTATTAAATTTAGATGCCAATTGAATTGCCAGATCTTTGCTAGATTTTGCGGAAGGCAAGTATAATCCAATATCTTGCAAAATATCGCTTTGACAATATTGATTTTGACTAGATTTTTCTAGCAACAGAACTATTTCTCCTTTGATTTTATCTTGATTTTCATTAAAATAAGCCAGAACTTCACTTATCTGCCCTGTTTTAATTTGTTCGTGTATTTTAGTAAGTTCTTTGGCAACAGAAATTGTTCGATCACCAAAAATTTGCAACATAATATTAAGACTATCTAATAATCTTTTTGCAGTTTCAAAAAAAATTAAACTAAAATTTGTTGGCATTTCTTGTAAAAAAATAATTTTGGCTTGTTGTTTTTCTGGCAAAAAGCCCGCAAATAAAAATTGATCACAAGCTATACCGGCAATAGAAATTGCTGAAATTGCCGCACAGCAACCAGGTATGGTATAGATCGGAAAATTTAATTGTTGTAAACAGCGAATAAGTTTATAACCAGGATCAGAAATAAGTGGGGTACCAGCATCAGAAACAAATGCTACAGTTTTTTGATTTTGCAAGAGATTGATAATATTTTTTCTAGTTTTTTCATTACTATGATCGTTGTAGGTGATGGTTTTTTTATTTTTAATGCCAAAAAAATTAAGTAAAGTTAAGGTTTTACTAGTGTCTTCGCATATAATTATGTGGCAATTTTGCAACACATACAAAGCTCGAAAAGTTATGTCGGCTAAATTGCCAATAGGGGTTGAAACTACAAAAAGACCATTGCCTAAATTTTGTTGTTGAGGAAATAGAGTTTGATATAATTGATTAAACATTGCCACCAGAAATAATTACTAAAAATTTTTGTTGTTGATATTGGGGATTTTGTTCTAAAAAATCGGCACAACCAGCCATTGCCAAAGCAGAAGTGTATTCGATGTTTTGTTGTAAATGCAAAGTGAGTTGCTGTTGCCAAAAAATAATTTTTTCTTCAGAAACTTCTAAAATTTTATGTAGTTGTTTTAGATAAAAAAAACAACGATCAGATACTTGTAAAGTGCGTGCTCCATCGGCAATGGTGTTTGGAGATTCTTTAAAGCCAATAATTTTATTTTGTTGAACCGATAAACTAGCATCGTTGGCAACACTTGGCTCGCAAGCAATAATTTTTATATGTTTATAAACTTCTTGACTCGCTAAAAAACAACCAGAAATTAAGCCTCCGCCTCCGCAACTAGCAAAAATAGCAGCAAAATTACGCGGATTGATGAGAGCATCTTCTAAAATGCAAGTTCCTTGTCCTGCAATAATTTGATCGTTATCAGATGGATGAAAATAAACATAACCTTCTTGTTCTTTTTGTTGACAAGCCAATATTGCTTCGGATCTAGTATTAAGTAAAATTAGTTGCGCCCCTTGCGATTTCACCGCTTCTATTTTGTGAATAGTGCAGTTTGTGGTCATAAAAATTAAAGTAGGAATATTAAAAGTTTTACCAACTAGTGCCAAAGCATAGCCATGATTACCAGAACTATAAGCAACTATTTTTTTTGGAAAAAAGCCAAATCTTTCTCGATAAGAAAGAACAGCATTAAAAGCACCCCTAGCCTTAAAAGAATTGGTTTTTTGTTGATTCTCCATTTTGAATAAAATAGTATTATTAAAAAGCTCGTTTAATTTTTGACTACTAAATATTGGAGTGTGGTTTATATAGGGAGAAATGCGAATTAGGGCTTGCTTAATACTATCGAAATTAAGATTATTCATAGGTTGAATAAAAATAAGAAGTGGCAGTTGCAAATTCGGCAGAGCAGGAATCGACTCTTTTATATATTGGATGAATATTGAGTTGATTTCTTAATAAACGAATTTCTTTTTCGGAAGCATTGCAAAGTTTTGCTATTCTCTTATCAGAAAATCCTTGTTTTTTTAAACTAAACAAATATTGCGAATTTGTTGGAATGCCATTTCTACTAATTTGTTTTTCGGTTTGCACCAAGTTAAATAATTGTTCTAAAAACCAAGGATCGTAGTTAGAAATTTGATTTATTTCTGAAATGGTTAAACCTTCACGAAATGCTTGTGCTATAATTAACAATCGGTTAGAAGAAGGTATTTTAAGTTGCTGTTTAATAATGTGTTGTCTTTGTTGTAAATTGTCGGAGTCAATAAAAACATCTTCTAAACCACTAAGATTGTTTTCTAGAGATCGTAAAGCTTTTTGCAAGCTTTCGGCAAAAGATCTGCCAATTGCCATCACTTCACCTACCGATTTCATTGAGCTTGACAAAACATTAGTGCTACTTTTAAATTTTTCAAAGGTAAATTTTGGAATTTTAGTAATGATGTAATCTATGGTAGGTTCAAAAGATGCTGGAGTTTTATGATTAGTGATTTCGTTGCTTATTTCATCTAAAGTAAAACCAACCGCTAATTTTGCTGCCACTTTAGCAATTGGAAAACCAGTTGCTTTTGAGGCAAGAGCAGAAGATCTAGAAACTCTAGGATTCATTTCTATTACTGTCATTTGCCCGTTTTCTGGATTAACTGCAAACTGCACATTGGCACCACCCGTTGCTACCCCAATTTCACCCAAAACAGCCAAAGAAGCATTGCGCATATTTTGATATTCTTTGTCGGTAAGAGTTAGAGCAGGAGCAACGGTTATAGAGTCTCCTGTGTGAACTCCCATCGGATCAATATTTTCAATAGAGCAAATGATAATGCTATTATCATTTTGATCGCGTACCACTTCCATTTCGTATTCTTTCCAACCAATAATTGATTTATCAATTAAAACTTCTTTTACTGGAGAAATAGATAAGCCATACTGAACAATCTGAAAATATTCTTCGTTTGTGTAAGCAACTCCACCACCTGCACCGCCCATAGTGAAAGAGGGACGAATAATGGCGGGTAGACCTATTTCTGCCAAAGCTTCTTTTGCTTGCTCTATACTGTTGACTAATTTATTTTTTGGAGTTGATAGACCAATTTTATCTATTGCCTGTTGAAATAAAGCCCGATCTTCGGCTTTTTTAATAGCATCAATAGAGGCTCCTATAAGCTCAACATTATATTTAGCAAGAACTCCATTTTTTGCTAGTGCCAAAGCACAATTAAGAGCAGTTTGCCCTCCTACGGTTGGTAAAATGGCACAAGGTTTTTCGACCTCAATAATACTTGCAACAATATCTGGAGTTATAGGCTCAATATAGGTGCGATCAGCAATATCTGGATCGGTCATTATGGTTGCAGGATTAGAATTGACTAATATAACTTTATAGCCTTCATTTTTAAGAGCTTTGCAAGCTTGTGTGCCAGAATAATCGAATTCGCAAGCTTGCCCAATAATAATTGGTCCTGCACCAATTATTAGTATAGATTTTATATCGGTTCTTTTTGGCATAAAATTTTGTGTGATAATAATATTTCTACTAATTAAAACCACATTTTAACCTTATCTTTTTGGCTAGACAACTTCAAAAAGAGTCTATTTGTATAGATATACAGGAAATAGTTTTTTAAAGTTTCTATCAAAAAATTTCAATTGCTTGCATTAAGCACGACAGAGAAAAATATTGTATTATAATGGGGTTTAAAATATGCAATAATTTTAATAATAATTTTTTAAAAAACAATACAATTTTAAACTATCGTGCAATTACCATTTCTTGAATCTAATACCATGTTATAAAATAACTAAACACATATAAATTTTTAAATTTTTATTTCGGCAAGCACTGCACAGTGATCGGATGATTTTTCAACACCTCTAGTTTGATTAATATGATGATAACTTGCTGTTAAAAAATCAGCGGTAAACGAAGAAACTAAAATATAATCTATTCTGGCACCTATATTTTTGATAAAAGCAGATCCTTGATAGTTCCACCAGCTAAATTCTTGTTTATGTGGTTGTAAAGTGCGGTAGGTATCTATTAAAGGCAAGTTTAATAAAGATTGCAAGGCTAATCTTTCGGATGTAGAAAATAATAATTGTTCAATATCTGGGTTGGCAATGTCGATGTTGGTATTAGCAATATTAAAATCGCCAGCTAAAATTTGCAGTTCCTGACTATGTTGTAAATTTTGTTGCCAATGCTGTTGAAGTTGTTGTAAAAATTCAAGCTTATAACGAAACTTATTAGTGCTAGTAAAATGCTGATCGGGCAATAATTTATCACCGCCATTTGGCACATAAACCGAGGCCACTCTGGCAACATAACTATCAATATTGATAAAAACCTCCAAATAACGGGCTTGCTGTTGGTTAAAATCGCTAGGCAATTGCGAATTAGCAATGGTTGGTAATTGTGTGCAGATTATTTCTTGTATTTTAAACTTCGATAAAATAGCAACTCCATTATAGGTTTTTTGACCGTTTAGGGCAATATTATAGCCTAAATCTTCTATTTCTTGGTAAGGAAAACTAGAATTTTCGCATTTAATTTCTTGCAAACACACAATATGCGGTTGATAATTTTTTAGCCAAGAAAGAAAATTTACAATTCTCGCCTTGATAGAATTAACATTAAAAGTGGCAATTTTAATGTTGCTCATGCTTATTTAATTTAATGTTAAGATGATGAAGCATATCGGTAGTCATTTTAGGCAAATCATATTCACACTGCCAACCCCATTGCTGTTTGGCCTTGCTATCATCAATTGATTGTGGCCAAGAATCGGCAATTTGTTGCCTAAAATCGGGCTGATAACTAATTGTAAAGTGAGGAAGATGTTTTTTTATTTCTAAAGCAATTTCGCCACAAGAAAAGCTGACTCCTGCAAAATTAAAATTACTATGATTATTTAATTGCTTAAAATTAGCACAAGAAAGCTCAATTGTGCCTCTAATGGCATCGGGCATATACATCATGGGAAGAATGGTATTTTCTTGTAAAAAACATTGATAACTACCTTTTTTAATTGCATCATAAAAAATTTCTACTGCATAGTCGGTGGTGCCTCCCGTAGGTAGTGTTTTATAACTAATTAAACCAGGATAACGAAGCCCTCTAATATCGAGATTATATTTTTTGACATAATAATCGCATAGCAATTCGCCACTAGCTTTGCTTAAACCATACATTGTTTTTGGCAAAATAATAGTTTCTTGAGGGGTGTTTTGCTTTGGAGTTTCTGGACCAAAAACCGCAATAGAACTTGGGCAAATAATTTGTTTTATTGCATTTTGACGACTAGCTTCAAGAACATAATAAAGCCCCAAAATATTAACATCAAAACAAAGTTGCGGATTTTTTTCGCCACTTGCCGAAAGAACGGCAGCTAAATGATATATTACTTCTATTTTATTTTGAGTGATAACATCAATTAGCTGTTGTTTGTTGGTTACATCTAGTTGGCAATAAGGAAAATATTCGCTAGCAACTTGCTGAGGCAAAGCAAGATCAGAATTTATAACATTATTTTGCCCATAAATTTGCTTTAAAGCCAAAGAAAGCTCCGAGCCTATTTGCCCCAAAGCCCCTGTGATAAGAATTTTCATTAGGTGATAACAAAAAATAAAGATTTAAGATATTCGCTTTCTTTTAATGCTGGATGCAGAGGATGATCTGGCCCTGCAGTTAAACTAGCAATGAGTTTTCCTGTTTTTTGGCTTTTTTGCAATGCTAAATTAACAGAATTAATTAGATGTTCTTTAGTAGCATGATGAGAACAAGAAGCTAACATTAAAATACCTCCTGTTTTTAAAAGCGGAAGAGACATTTTTACTAATTTTTCGTAGCCTCTTAAACCAGCAAACAAATGTTTTTTACTTTGAATAAATGGCGGAGGATCAAGCAAAATTAAATCAAATTGTTGTTGAGTGAATTCTGGCTTAATCAATAAATCAAAAACCTGCCCTTGATAAAATTTAGCTTTTTCTTGATAATTATTTCCTAATAATTTTTGACAGTTTTGTTTTGCCAAATCAAGAGCAGTTTTTGAACTATCAATAAAAACAACTTCTTTGGCATTATTGGCAAGAGCATTAACCCCAAACCCACCAACAAAACAATAGGCATCAAGAACTTTGCTATTTTTAGCTATTTCACTCACAAATTTGCGACTTGGCTGCTGATCAAAAAACCAACCTGTTTTTTGAGTATTTCCTAGATCGACCGCAAAACTTAAATTATTTTCTTGCACTTCAACTAAATGCGGTAAAGATTGATTTTGCTCAACTTCTAACCCTTCGAGCGTTCTATTTTCTTGATTATTTTTAAAAACTAGCTTACAATCAGTAAAAACATGATTCATTGCTTCAACAAAAACTGTTTGTAAATTTTGCATGCCAGCGGTAGAAATTTGACAAACAAAAATATTATTAAATCTATCAACAATAAGCCCCGGCAAACCATCGGCTTCGGAATGAATAAGCCTATAATTAGGGTGTTGATAAAATTTTTGCCTTAATATAAGAGCTTCTTGTATTTTTTGAATAAAAAAAGATGTATCTATTTTTTGATGAATATTTTTACTAAGAATTCTGGCAGAAATTAAACTGTTGTAGTTAAAATAACCCAAGGCAAAAGGTTGATTAGCAATATTAATTTGCACCAACGAGCCTATGGCAATTGATTTTAATTGTGAAAAATTATTGATTTCATTAGAAAAAACCCAAGGACTACCAGTTTCTAAACGTAAACTGTGTTCTTTTTTGATGTTGATAACTGGTAGTGGCATAGATTATAGTTGTAATAAAAATGAATTTTTTCTTTTTAAGAAATTTTCAAATATTTGTGAATAATTCTCTGGTAAAGATTTAATAAAATTAGGGCGACTTACCACATTATTAGCATATTGCAATAAATTATCAAGATTTTCAAATAAATTTAAGTTAAAATTTTCTGATAAAAATAATAGTGGTTGCATAGCAGAAGCCATAGTAATATCGAGAATAGAAAAGAAATCTCCATTAAAATAGGGCTGTTGCTTGAGTTGTTTAGCAAAAAGAACGAGCTTATTTTTTAACTCTTCTTGTTTTTGAGAAATAATTTGAGAATTATCGGCAAAAACTAAACCAAAAGTAAGAGAAAGCAAGGTGTTGCTAAATTCCATCCAGCCCCTGTGCCAAGCCAAAACAAATTGATTTTTAGGATGCAAAATATTTTCGGTGTAAGTTGCCTCGATATATTCAAGAATTGCCAAAGATTCAAACAAAGGTTTATCATCAACCAATAAAACTGGTATTTTACCTAACGGAGAAATATCGATAAACCAATTGGGTTTATTACCAAGATCGATTTGCTCTTTATTGTAAGAAACATTTTTTTCTAGTAATAAAGTTTCAACTCTTTGACCATAAGGTGAAAAAGCAACGGTAAGTAAATTTAAACTGCTCATAAAAAAATATTGAGTTAAAAGATATGATAAAATTTTTTTAATTTCCTTTTACAATAACACACTCTCTAGTAAAAATAAACCAAAGCAAGCTAGATTTTTGATATTCAACAACTGCTATTTGTGATATACCTCCATCTTTTCTAGCTGTTTCTATGCTATCATCATAGTTTTGTGCAAGTAATGCTAAAACAGGAAAATAATTGTTGCAAACTTTACCTTCTTTAGTTATTTCTGGCAATTTTTCGGTAGTAATATGATGCTTACTTAAAGATGTGCGATAACTATGACAAGAAGATAATACTAAAATGCAACTGATAATAACAAAAAATTTTTTCATAATAAATATAGGTTGAATTAATTAAAAAAACTCCATAATGGCACTGTTGAATTCCAAATTTGTTTTAATTTTTTGCTAGTTTTGAGAAGAAATTTTAGCTATTTTTAGCCTCATATTAAACATATTAGGCTAAAAATAGCTGAAATTTATACCAAAAATGGTAAAGAAACTAAAAATATAATTTGGGATGCAACAGTGCCATAATCCATTATTATTGCCAAAATTTATAATGCAACTTTTTTATTTGTTTTTACCAAATTTACAGCAAAAAAAGAGATATTTTATACTGAAAAAAATAAGAAAATTAATATGTTATAATGTCATTTTAATAAATAAAAACTAGGGCTGGTTCTATTATTCCCGATGCAATTTGCGCGAGCAATACAATTTACCAGGTTCATTAACAACGGTAGGTGAACTTGGTACAGCAGGAGATGAACTTGGCACAGCAGGAGATGAACTTGGCACAGCAGGAGATGAACTTGATGTAGCAGGAGATGAATCTAGACCATTCTGCGCTAAAAAATCTGTTAGATCCTGTTCATTTTTTAGATCTTTTAGAAATGCACTAATCAATTCTATTTTTTCTATTTTTTGCGCCAATCTTTCTTCTAACAATGCTGGAAATTCTTGTATTTGCTTAACTACATCTTTTTTATCCCAAGCTACTATCATATATGCCAAGAAAAATATAGCTTTATCTGATTCTGGGTTCATTGATTTTAGAGTATCTAATGACTGAGTTATGATTTGTTCATGAAGAAGACCATATATAAAAGAGTTGAATTCTGGATATTTTTTTTGTAAAAATGCTAATATGCACTGAGTAGAATATTGATTATATAGCATTGTAGCATTAATTTTGTTTTTAAATTTTTCAGCTTCTTCTACAATTATTGCTAGTGGAATTTTTAAACCTGTATCTGTTTCAGTTTCTAGAACAGTATTTAGCCTTTCCATTTCTTGAATTAGAAGTTCCTGTTCTTCTGATAAAGCCTCGGGTAAAGATTCGCGGGACTCACGTGCTCTAATACCTGCACGCATACCTGAACAAATTCCCATAACAAGAATATTTAAGGACTGCACAACAAATAATAACGCAATATAAAATAATTTATCTTGATCATATGTTTCTATATTTCCTGCAGTTATATTTTCTCTAGGTATATCTATATATTCTCTCATAATAATATTAAAATTAAGTTAAAAAATATTTTTTATTTTACAAGTCTTATTATGGAATATTTTGTAAAAATAACAAAATGATA
>JBILTH010000024.1:0-9511 GCA_044371635.1 Rickettsiales bacterium | reverse complement strand
TAAGCCAAATTTTGCTAAAATATGGCAAGAACCATATCCAAAACTCACAGCAGATGAGCAAAATTTTCTTGATAATCAAGTAAATCAAGTATGTGAAATGTGCAACAACTATCAAGTGCAACAGCTTAAAGATTTGCCAACAGCGGTTTGGCAATTTTTAAAGCAAGAAAAATTTTTTGGTATGATAATTCCAAAAAATCACGGAGGGTTAGGATTTTCTGCTTTTGCCCATAGTTGCATTATCGAAAAACTTGCTTCTCGATCGGTTTGTTTGGCAATTACAGTTATGGTGCCAAATTCTTTAGGACCTGCCGAATTATTGCTTCATTATGGCACAAAACAACAACAAGATAAATATCTTGCAAAGCTAGCTTGCGGGCAAGAGTTGCCTTGCTTTGCCTTAACCGAACCAAATGCAGGTAGTGATGCAACTTCTATTATATCAAATGGTGTGTTGTTTTGTGATGCTAATGGTGAAATTAAAATTCGCTTAAATTGGAATAAAAGATACATCACTCTTGGTGCCTATGCCACTTTAATTGGAATAGCATTTCAATTAAAAGATCCTGAAAAATTATTATTTTCACAAGAGGATGTTGGCATTACTTGCGCCTTAATTCCTCACACTACTCAAGGGGTAAGACAAGGCAGAAGACATAATCCACTCTTTACTCCTTTTGTTAATTCTCCACTAAATGGCGAAAATGTGGTAGTTGGGCTTGATGCTGTTATAGGCGAAAAAGCAGGGCTAGGCAAAGGTTGGCAAATGTTAATGGAGTGTTTATCTGCTGGCAGGGGCATTTCTTTACCATCAACTAGTTGCGGTGGTTCAAAATTTGTGTTAGCAGTGGCTTCTATGTATAGCAATTTAAGAGAACAATTTTCTACCGAAATTGGTAAATTCGAAGCAATAGAAGAGGTTTTAGCAAGTATCTCAGGAAAAACTTTCGCTCTTGATGCTATGAGATCTTTCACTGCTTCTTCTGTTGATTCTGGTGCCAAGCCTGCAGTGGTAAGTGCTATTGCCAAATATCATGCCACCGAGATGTTTCGACAAAACATCAACGCTGCTATGGATATTTTAGGAGGAGCAGGCATTATTTGTGGTAAAAGAAATTTGCTTTCGGCTCCTTATTTTTCAACTCCAATCTCAATTACTGTTGAAGGAGCTAATATTCTTACTCGAGGATTAATTCAATTTGGGCAAGGTGCAATTATGTCTCACCCTTATGTTTATCGTGAGTTTATGGCAATTGAAAACAACAATATTCAAGAATTTGATAAAGCTTTTTGGCAACATGTTCAACATTTTTTAAGAAATACCATTCTTTCTATTGTTTTATCAATCACTAGAGGTTATGCATTTAGCCCACTTAAATTTGATAAAGTTGCTAAATATCAACGAAAAATAGCTTGGTGTTCGGCAACTTTTGCTTTTTTGGCAGATATTGCACTTTTCAAATTCGCAGGCAAGCTAAAAAGTAAAGAAAAAATCAATGGTAGATTTGGCGATGCACTTTCTGCTATGTATATTAGTGTTGCTATTTTACATAAAATACAACACATAAAAACTAGTAAAGAACAATATCAAATAGCAGAATATGCTTTGCAAGAACAGCTCTGTAAAGCTCAACAAGCAATAGAAGGTATTTATCAAAATTTGTTTAGCGGTATATTTTCTTGTTTTATCAAACCAATCACTTGGTGGGTCAAGTTAAATTCTTTTACCTGTCCTGCAAGTGATAAACAAACTCATGAAATTGTCAATGCTTTATTGCATAATTCTGATTTTTACGATAGCCTAACCTACGGCATATACAAAACCAACAATAAAAACGATGCTTTTGGCAGATTTGAGCATGCTTTACAATTAAAAGTTAAAGCAAAAGAATCAATTAATCAGATTAAACAGGCAATTAAGAAAAAAATATTACCGAAAGAAAATTGGCAAAATCTAATTATAACGGCACTAGATCAAAAAATAATCACCACAGATCAGGCTAATTTATTAGAAGATACTAAGCTTGCCATAGCAGAAGTTATTGCAGTTGATGATTATACTTTATCAGATTATCAAAAATTATAAACAATTTAGTAAACTATATAATTTTGCTAAATCTGTTGGTAACTCACAAGTAAAGTGCATAGGTTGTGCTGTTATAGGATGAGAAAACTCTAAAACACTCGAATGCAAAGCTTGTCTATTTAATTGCTTGATGTAATCTTTTAACTCGGTCAAACAATTATTGGGTAGCATTTTTTGACACGAATTATAAAGCTGATCTCCTAGCAAAGAATGTTTTTCTGATTCAAAATGCACTCTAATTTGATGAGTTCTGCCAGTTTCAAGCCTACATTCAAGTAAACTTACAAAATTGTTGCCAAAGACTTGTAAGGTTTTGTAGTGACTAATTGCAATTCTGCCCGCTGTTTTGCAAGTTGTCATTTTTAATCTATTTTTAGCATTACGACAAATATTTTTATTAATAACCCCTTTATGCGGAGTGATAACACCATAAATAAAAGCCAAATAAGTGCGATTTATCAATCTTTCTTGCAACATTTTACTTAATTTTAAATGAGTAAGATCGTTTTTGGCAATTAACATCAAACCGCTAGTATCTTTATCGAGTCGATGCACAATGCCAGGACGAGAAGGATCTGGAGTGGTTGATAATTTTTGTTGCAAAAACAACAAACCATTAACCAAAGTATTTTGCTGATTGCCGTTACCTGGGTGAACAGTAAGATTGGCAGGCTTATTAATGACCAACAAATGTTCATCTTGATAAACAATTTCAAAAGCAATATCAACGGGTAACAAATTATTGAGCTTATTTTGTGGCAAAGTAATATTAATATTTTGCTGATTTTTTATTTGATAGGCAGTATCTTTTATAATAATGTTATCGACTAAAACTAATTGATTTTTAATAAATTGTTGAATTTTGCTACGCGTAATGCTAGCATCTATGTTGAAAAAGTGCAATGTTAAAAATTTGTCTAGTCTTAAACCGCAATGATCTTCGTTGCTAATAAAATTGTATTTGGTCATAAAATAGTAAGTTGCCTAATGTTGTTATTATTAAGCTTGTTAAAATAAATTTTGGTAATATTTGTTGGCAAAAAAGATAAGGCAATTTCTGGCCATTCAATTAACATAATATTTTTGCTAATAGGCACAAAAAAACCAATATTTTCTAGTTCGCAAGCGGTCTTTAAACGATATAAATCAAAATGAAAAATTTCTCCTTTTTTAGTGTGATAAGTGTTTAACAAAGTAAATGTTGGGCTTAATACCGATGTTTTTTCTGTTTGCAAATAATTGATAAAATGTTTAGCAAAAAAACTTTTTCCCACTCCCAAATCACCAAATAAAGCAAAAATTTGATTATTTTCGGCTTGTTTTGCCATATGGCAAGCCAATTTCCGCATTTGCTGTTGATTATTTATTGTTATTTCCATATTTTGTTAAAAAAGAATTAAAAACTACCAAAATAGAAGAACTAGACATAGCCAAAGCCGCTAATAATGGTGAAATATAGCCCATCATTGCAAAAGGCAAAGCAATTAAATTATAACACAAAGATAAAATAAGATTTTGATGCATAGTTTTTTTGGTATTAGCAATCAACACAAATAAATCAAGCAACGGTTGTAGCTTTGATCCCTCAATAATAACATCGGCAGTTTTTTGCGAAACATCTATGGCAGAAGAAAAAGAAACAGAAATATCTGCCAAAGCCAAAGAAGGTAAATCGTTTAAGCCATCTCCTACCATCATTATTTGTTGCTTTTGTTGTTGTAAATTTTGTAAAAATTTTACTTTTTGTAGCGGATCATAAGCAAAATAATAATTTTTAAAATTAAGATCTTGAGCAATATTTTGCACATTTTCTTTACGATCGCCAGAAAGCAAAATAAGATTTTTTGTGAGATTTTTTGATTGTAGTTTTGCCAAAACTTCTTTAGCATCTGTTTTTAAGGCATCTTGTAACACAAACAATAATTGGTGTTGTTGATAAGTAAAAAAACAACAGAGTTGATTAGGTAAATTAGGCAATTGATTAACAAGGCAATCAAAATCAATGTCGCAAAATTTGGCACTACCTAATTTTATGAGGGAGTTGTCATAAAAACCTGCAATCCCTAGCCCTTTTTCTTCTTGTATTTGATTAATTATTAAATTATCTTGCCAAAGATTAATATTTTTAGCAATAGCTTGGGCAATGATGTGTTTGCTATATTTCGCCAAATTGCCAGCCAGATTAACCGTTAAATTTTGAGATTCAATTTTGATAAGTTGTTGATTTTTTATAGCAAAAATATGTTGTAAAGTTGGGTTACCAGCAGTAAGAGTGCCTGTTTTATCAAAAATAATGGTAGTAATTTTGCTTAATTTTTCAAAAACTTCGGCATTTTTTACAAGAATAGATTTTTTTAACAAACTAGCAATACCAATAGTTTGGGCAACTGGCACCGCTAAAGCTAAAGCACAAGGACAAGTGATAATCAAAACCGCAGTAGCATTCATAAGTGCCTGTTGCCAACTTTGCTCCAAAATAAATTTCCAATATATAAAAGTAAGAAGAGCAAGCAAATGAACAACAGGAGTATATAATTTTGATAAACGATCGGCAATGCCAACAAAATAATTTTTACTACATTGAATATTGTTGACAAGGCTAATAATTTGTCCCAAAACACTATCTTGAGAAGTTTTTAAAACTTTTATCTGCAAAGGATCTTCTAAATTAATGGCTCCGGCATATACAAGCGAATTTGGTTGCACTGCCTCATTAATGATTTCGCCACTTAATAAAAAATTATTCACACTAGAATTGCCTGCAATAACAATTCCATCGGCAGAAATTTTTTCACCACAAGCAACCAACAAAACATCATTTGGAGATAATTTATGACTCGGTAAAATTTTAACCTCACCATTTGTTAGCAACACCCTACCAAAACTAGCATTAAGATGAGCGAAATCGGAAGCAATATTTTGAGCTTTTTTCTTAGCTAAAAAATCAAGATATCGACCAATTAATAGAAAAAAAATTAGCATCACAGCCGAATCAAAATAAACATAGTTTAAACCTTGCCAAGTATTGAGATAGCTAACGATACAAGCTAAAATAATGGCTAGACTAATAGGTAAATCCATATTTGCTTGCCCTCTTTTGATGGCATTAAAAGCAGAAACAACAAAAATTCTTGCCGAATAAATTGCCACAGGAATAGCGATAAGAGCAGAAAAAAGATGAAATAAAAAACGAGTATAAAATCCCATTTGACTAACATCAGAAAGCCATAAACCAACAGATAACAACATTAAATTTCCTGCACCAAAGCCAGCAACCGCTAGGGCTTTTAATAACTTCTCTTGCTCTAATTTTTGTTGCAAATTCATGCTTAACAAATTAAATGGTGCCACATTATAGCCCAAATTCTGCACTAGTAAAATTAAATTTTTACCAGTTTCGATATTGCCTTGCCAACTAATATTTAAAGATTTATTGCTAACATTAATTTTTGCCAACATCACATTTTGTTGCTTTGCTAAAATACTTTCAATTAACCAAACACAAGCAAGACATTGTAAATTCGCAATTAACAAAGTGGTTTGGTAACCATTTTCTTGATTTTGCAAAAAAAAATGAGAAAAATCATCAAAATTATTATTTTCTGGCTTGAGATTGTAAAAATTATCAATTTTTTGACTATTACGAATTTGATAATAATCAACGAGATCGCTGTTTTTTATTAACTTAAAAGCCAATAAGCAACCGCTACAACAAAAAAATAAATCTTGTTCTTGATAGTTATCATTTAATAATTTCTGTTGACAATGACTGCAATATTTTGTTGTTGAATTGTTAATCATGTGGCAATAAGTTTCTTGCTAGCCATTGTTGATATTGGGGCGAAATGTTACTAATTGGAGTAGCTATTATTTGCGGTATTTCGTAATTATGATGCAAAGTTAAATAATTAGCAATCTTAAAAAACAAGTTTTGCGTAGTTTTTATGGTTAACAAAAACTCATTTTCAGTGCATATTTGCTGATTATAAACATAATTACTAACAATATTTTGTATTTGAGTGCAACCTGCCAATTTTTGAGTAAGTAAAGCAAGTGAAATTTCTTGAGCTTTTTGTAAGCTATTAAAAGTAGTGCTAATAATAATAAAATTAGTGTTTTGTGTCATGTTAAATAAGGAGTTTTTTAGTAAATAGTGCTGTATTTTTTATTTTTAACTGCCCAACTGCCAAATCAATGAAATTATGTTGATAAAAATTGTTGTTTAATAAATGTTGAGAAATTTTATGATAATTTTTTCTTTCAAAATCATCAACAATTAACAACCCATCTGGCTTTAAAAAATTTATACTATGCAATACACATTGCAAACGATGTAAAGAATCGACTAAAATTATATCAAATTGTTGTTGCCAACTAAAATTTTGTGGTAAAAATTGATAGTATTTAGCATTTTGATAGGCATTTTCTAATAAAAAAACCGTTGCTTGTTGATTGGTAAAATAATTTTCTTGCCATACTCCACAACAAATAAGTGCAAGTTTTTGAGTGATAATATTAAACCAAATTTTGCTAGTTTCAAGGCTAAATGTATGATATTTTTGCCTTTGAAAAAATAAAGTAGAAGAGCCAGAGCCAAATTCAAACACAACTAAATTTTGCCGTTGTTGACAATATTTTTGTAAAAAATCAATAGCAGAATAACTAAACCAAGGAATATTATTACCCTCAACATCAACCGCCATTCCTAGTTTGCTTGATAAACTCCAGCTTTGTTTATTTCTAACAAACTGCTGATGCAAAAAAGACATATTTTTATTAAAAAGTAATCACAACAGAGCCTGTATTAGTGCGATTTTCAAATAATTGATGAGCATTAACAATATCTTTAAAATTAAATTCGGTAATTTTTGGCTTGATAATGCCTTTTTTTGTCATGGCAAAAATTTGTTCTGCTGTTATAGCTAATTCTGCTCGATTATTTTTAAAAATAGGCAAACTTGGGCGACATAAATATAGAGAATTATCAATAAGATGATTTAAATTAATAGGCTCAACTACTCCCGAAGATTCGCCATAACTAATGCAAATACCCATTGGCCATAAACATTCTAGAGATTTTAAAATAGTATTTTTACCTACAGAATCATAAACAATGCCTACTCCATTGTAGTTAGTTATTCTTGCTACTTCTTCTACAAAATTAGTTGTTGTGTAATTAATTACATGATCGCAGCCAATTGAATTAGCAAAATTAATTTTATTATCAGAGCCAACAGTACCTATAACTTCGATGCCTAAATACTTTGCCCATTGACATAAAATATGCCCAACTCCACCTGCGACAGCATGAATTAAAATTCTTTTTATCAAAGTAGCATGATAAACACGATAAAGCAAAGTATGTGCCATCAAACCTTTTAATAACACGGCAACTATTTGGCTATCTGTAAGTTCTTTTGGTGGCAAAACCAAACAATTCGCCGTCACGGCAGTTTTTTCGGCATATGCTCCAATTCCAGAAGTTGCATAGGCAACTCTATCTCCAACTTTAAAATCAACCACTTCACTACCAATTGCCGAAATAATACCGCAAGCTTCGTTGCCTAAAATTAATGGTAAAGCAGGCATTTGATATTGACCTTTACGAATAGCAACATCTATATGATTAATGCCTATTGCCATGTTTCGAACTATAACCTCATTTTTTTTTGGCTTTAGATCGTCTCTTTTTTCTATTTTAAAAACCTCTGGATTGCCAGTTTTATTAAGTATTATTGCTTGCATAAAAAAATTTTAATATAAAAAACACAAAACAAAATCTTATCTCGCAAGATGTTTAGCATCGCTAAATAAGTTTAGTAACTTCTGCCAAAACTTCATCTACATGACCATTAACCTTAACTGATTGCCATATTTTAACTATTTTTCCCATTTTATCAATTAAAAAAGTTGAGCGATCAATACCTATATATTTTTTTCCAAACATTGATTTTTCAACAAGAACCTGATATTTTTGACAAACTTCTGATGTTTCATCGCAAAGAAGCAAAAACTTTAATGAATATTTATCAACAAACTTGCAGTGGCTATTAAAATTATCTTTAGAAATTCCTAAAATGATACAATTTAATTTGCTAAATTGATTGAGTTTATTGTTAAAATCTTGAGCTTCAATAGTGCAACCAGGAGTGTCGTCTTTTGGATAGAAATAAAGAACTACATTTTTGCCTTTAAGATTGACTAAACTTATAGTGCTACCTTCGTTACTTAATAATGAAAATTGTGGAGCGGAATCGTTTATGTTAAGCATCGTCTGAAGTTTTTTTGATTTGATTTTCTTGAGTTTTGATTTGTGAAATCACATCGTTAAACATTGATTGACTGCACAAACCAAGCAAAACAATATCACGAGGTTTAATGTTTTTCATGTTCCAATGACTTTTTGATCGAATAGAATCAATCATTTTATCTGTGGTGCCAACCAATTTTTTGATTTGATTGTTATTGATTTCGGGAAAATATTTTAACAAAAAAGCAATACCATCTGGCTTATCTTGTCTTCTAGCAATTGGAGTGTATTTGCCTTGACTTGTTTCTTGAATTTTACTGGCCGCATTTTGATTAAGGGTGAGAATTGCTGAAGCATTATTTTCGCAACGATGTATTTCTGCCAAAGTGAGCTGACCAGAAATAATTGGATTTTGACCAAGAATACCACTGGCAATATCGCCATCAGCAATGCCTTGCACTTCTAATTCATGCAAATGACAAAATTTGGCAATTTGTAAAAAAGTAAGAGAAGTATTTTCAATTAACCAAACCGCAGTTGCTTTTCGCATTAATGGCACTTCTTGTGTTGAATTTAGCTTATTCATTGGTAATATAAAATTAAAGCTTTAAAAAAATAAAAAATGATTTAAAATTGTAAGATTAAAAAAAATAAAAGCAATAGACAATGATTATCATTTTATCACCAGCTAAAACTTTGGCAAAAACTTTTGATTTTACTACCAATAATTACAACGATAGCAATCAAAACATAACTTTCGCAAAAACCACACCTGTTTTTTTGCAAAAAGCCAATTTACTTGCCCATCATTTAAAACAATTTAATTGTCAAGAAATAGCAGAAATATGCCAAATAAGCCCTAAACTTGCCACATTAAATCAACAAAGATGGCAAGATTTTCAACAAAATAGTGGGCATATAGCAAAGCAAGCAATATTTGCTTTTCGTGGCGATGTTTATAAACAACTCGATCTAGCTAAATATCAAGAACCAGAACTAACATATTTAAAAAACAATGTTTTGATTTTATCGGGCTTGTATGGCATCTTAAAACCTTCTGATCTTATTTTACCTTACAGACTTGAAATGTCGAGCAATTTTGCCAAATATAATTTTTTTATTGATAATTTATATTCATTTTGGCAAAAAGATCTCACTAATTATTGCAAAAATTA
>JBILTH010000180.1:0-2667 GCA_044371635.1 Rickettsiales bacterium | reverse complement strand
CAAAAGATTTAATTGTTTCCTAAAAATATTCAAATAGTTCTTCTTTTCACCATATTGTCGAAAACTTAACCCAGTGGAGAGATTTATAAAAATATATCAAGAATCATAAGATCAAAAACAGGGTATTTAACACCTTAGAAAATCTTGAAGATAAAATTTATGAGTTTATCAAAAATTTAACAAAAGATGTTGTGATGAATATTTGTTCTGATAGTTAATTAGAAAATGAAATGAGTGTTATCTATCAATTTATCAAAAAAATGAGTTGAGAGTTAATGACGATAAAAACAAAATTTATTTACAATTTTGCTAAAAAATAATTGAGAAGAGGTATTGTTTAAAATTGTGTAGAATCTTGATTTAAATTTATGTTTGTTTGCAATACGATATCAAATTTAGTATTAATTAAAAATATTTTCCAAAAAAATATTGCCTTTTAATTTTTTGACAACTAAAATTTTTGTATTTTTTAATTCTAAATTTTTCATTCAATGAATATTCACGAATATCAAGCCAAATCTTTATTAAAAGAGTTTGGTGTGGCAGTGCCAGAGGGTTATCCTGCATTCAATGTGTCAGAAGCGGTTGAATCTGCCAAAAAATTGCAAGCATTAGGTCATAAAGTTTTTGTTGTAAAAGCTCAAATTCATGCTGGTGGCAGAGGTAAAGCTGGCGGAGTAAAAGTAGTAAAAACAATAGAAGAAGTTCATGAAAAAGCTAAAGAAATTTTAGGTAAAATTTTAGTTACTCATCAAACTGGTCCTAAAGGAAAAGAGGTAAAAAGGCTTTATATTGAAGCTGGCTCAAATATTAAACAAGAATACTATTTATCTGCTGTAGTTGATAGAAAGACCAAAGCTATTGTTTTTATGGCATCTACCGAAGGTGGTGTTGAAATTGAAGAAGTTGCTATTCATCATCCAGAAAAAATTATTAGTGTTGTAATTGATATTGCCACTGGTATTCAGGCTTGCCATACTCGTAAATTAGGGTTTGTTCTTGGTTTTTCTGGTGAAACTCTAAAAAAATTCAGTAAATTAATGTTTTCTTTATATAATTTATTTCTTACTAAAGATGCTTCACAAATCGAAATAAACCCATTAGTTGAAACAAAAGAAGATGATATAATCGCTCTTGATGCTAAAATTAATTTCGATGATAATGCTTTATATCGCCATGACGACATAAAATCTTTACGAGATCTTGATGAAGAAGAGCCTCTTGAAATTGAAGCTTCAAAATATGATCTTAATTATGTTAAAATGGATGGTAAAATTGGTTGTATGGTTAATGGTGCAGGTTTAGCAATGGCAACTATGGATATCATTAAACTTTACGGTTCCTCCCCTGCTAATTTTCTTGATGTTGGAGGTGGTGCAACAAAAGAAAAAGTAACCGCAGCTTTTAAAATTATTCTTTCCGATCCTAATGTAAAAGGAATTTTGGTTAATATTTTTGGTGGTATTATGCGATGCGATATTATTGCTAATGGCATTATTGAAGCTGCAAAAGAAGTTAGTTTAAATGTTCCTTTGGTAGTTCGTCTCGAAGGAACAAATGTTGATTTAGGCAAAGAAATATTAGCAAAATCTGGTTTAGCAATCATTCCTGCTAACGATCTTGATGATGCTGCTAAAAAAATTGTTAATGCAGTTAAATAGACAAAAAACATCTTTTTTAACTGTTGCTTATGCTTTACAACAAGCAAAACAACAGTTAAAAAATATTAATACTTCTTATCTAGATTCTATCTTACTCCTACAAAAAGCAACCTCTCTTTCAAAAGAGCAAATTATTTTTAATCAACGTCAGTTAATTTCTGTTTCGCAATTTAATGTTTTTTGCAATTTAATTACGAAAAGAAAAAATCATCAACCAATAGCTTATTTATTAGGCTATAAAGAATTTTTTAATCTAAATTTTTTTGTTAACAAACACACTTTAATTCCTAGGCCAGATTCAGAAATTTTAGTGGAAAAGGCAATAAAATATTGTCAAAACAATCTTCCCGACAAAAATCACCATTGGCAAGTGCTTGATTTATGTTGCGGTTCTGGTTGTTTAGGAATTAGTTTTTTAAAAAATATTGTTAATAGTTCTTTAATTGCTTGCGACATTAATAAAAATGCTGTATCAATGGCTAAAAAAAATGTCAAATATCATCAACTGCAAAAAAAATCTAGAAGCGATTTATTTGATGGTTTAACAAAATATTTTACATTTTTTGACTTAATCATAACGAATCCACCATATATTAAAACAACAGAAATAAAAACTTTACAACCAGAAGTGCAAAATTTTGAACCATTTATTGCTTTAGATGGCAAAGAAAATGGTTTATATTTTTATCAAAAAATAGCTCAACAAGCGGGTAATTTTTTAACATCGAATGGCAATTTATTTACCGAAATTGGTTATGAGCAAGAGAAATTGATAATTGATATTTTTCAACAGTTACCTACATGGAAATATATTAATAGCTATAAAGATTTACATAACATTGTTAGAGTATTGCAATTTAAAAAAATTTAACTTTAAAAAAATATTTCAATTAATTGATTTTATTGACAAAATATAAGCTTTCTTTACATCAGAAAAATTACTTGCAAATTTTTATAACATTTTCTAGCACTGTTTTATCCCAAATTTGTTTTAATTTTCTGTAAT
>JBILTH010000199.1:0-2673 GCA_044371635.1 Rickettsiales bacterium | reverse complement strand
TTCCCGGATCGGCGGGCACGCAGATCATGGCATTCGATGTCGGCGGCGTGCTCGCCCAGCGCGCGGGAGCCGACCTGAAGCTGGAGGACCTCGACGTGGTGCGGATCTATGCGCGCACGGACCTTGCCACTCCCGCCAAGGTGCGGATCGACGGCCTGGTTCGTACCCCGGGAGAATTCGACTACGCCGATGGCCTGACGCTCGAGGACCTGATCGTGATGGCGGGTGGGCTCGACCCATCGGTGAATCGGGCGGAGGCAGTGATCGCGTCTCGCCAGGTCGGTGCCGGTGGGGCCGAGCCCACCACGGAGACCACCCGCATCGTGCCGATCGAGGGCACATTCGCGACAGTGGCCGCTCGGACGAAAACACCACTCCGCGGCGACGACCGGATCACCATTCGACACCAGTTCGGCTGGGAGCCGCTTGACACCGCGCAGGTGGTTGGGCTGGTGAAGTTCCCTGGGAACTACGCCATGCCCCGAACGGGCGAGACGCTCACGGGACTGGTGCGTCGGGCCGGAGGTCTGCGGCCAGAGGCATACCCCGCCGCGGCCACGCTCCTGCGGGCGTCGGGTATGGGCGACCGTACGGCTGTCACCATCAACCTGGCCGCTGCGCTCCAGCGGCCAGGCGGACCCGAAGACCTGGCACTTCGCGACGGCGACGTGCTCTCCATCCCCGACAGCGCCGGAATCGTCACCGTGCGCGGTGCCGTGCGAAACGCCTCGGTGCAGCAATGCCGCGCCGGCGGCAAGCTCAGCGAGTACATCCGAGACAGCGGTGGCTACCTGGACAGTGCCGACCCGGATCGCGTGACGGTGACCGCCCCCAACGGCAGCACCGAGCGCGTGGGCCGCGGGCAGGATCCGGTGCTGCTTGCCGGAAGCGTGATCGAGGTACCGCTCCAGCGCGAAACCGAGCGATTGCAGCTGGTGGAAGTGAAGGGCGCGGTGTCCAAGCCGGCGGTCGTGCAGCATGCCGACGGTGGGACGCTCGCCTACTACATCACCGTCTGCGGCGGCTATACGGCCAACGCCGACGTCGACCGCGTGGTGGTGCTGCTGCCCAACGGCGGGGTGCTGGAGCGCCAGGGCGCGCGGACCTTCAACCCGGTGCTACCGGCCGGAGCCATCGTCGTCGTGACCGCCCGGCCGGTCGCCGAGGTGGCGAAGTGACGCAGGAGGTCATGCCGGAGGAGGCTCCGCCGTTTCGGATCCTGCCGCTCCTCAACGTGCTGCTGCGGCGGCGCTGGGCCGTGGCGGCGTGGGCGGCGGGGTTCGTGCTGGTGGCGATGGTGAAGGTGCTGACGGACGCGCCGACGTTCACCGCGACCGCCAAGTTCCAACCCTCGGCCGGCAAGGGGGTGGTGGACCGCATGGGCACCGTGGCGCTCGAGGACGAGGCGACGTCGTCGGACTACTACGTGGCCCTCGTGCAGAGCCCGAACTTCTTGGAAGAGGTGGTGACGCAGGAGTTTGATGTGGGCGGCAGCACGCGCCAGACGCTGGTGGCGCACTACCAAAGCGAAGGCGCCACCGATGCTGAGCGCGCGCAGCACGCGGCGGAAGCGCTCGGCAAGGCCACCATCATCTCGGCAGCACGCGCCGTGGGCACGGCACCGCGCATCGTCACGCTCACGACGTCTGCCGACAGCGCCGCGCTTGCCGCGGATATCGGGCAGGCGATCCTGCGCCAGATCGATGCGCACAACGCATCCGTGCGGTCGTCGAAGTCGCGCAGCAACCGCAAGTTCGTGGAACGCCAGGTGGCCGAGTGCCGCACGGAACTCGATCGGGCGGTCACCGCGCTCTCCAACTTCGAGACCAGGAATCGCCGTACCGACGCCCCCCGGATCGCCGCCGAGCTCGATCGCCTGAAGCGCGAGGTACGCGTGGTGGAGGAGCGCTACCTGACGCTCGTCAACCAGCTGGAGATCGCCCGCATCGAGGAGCAGGAGACCGTGCCCGCGATCTCGGTGATCCAGACGCCCGAGCCGCCCTTGGTGCGCTCGGCGCCGCGCCGGACGCAGACCGTGCTGATCGCGGCGGTGGTCGGGGTGTTCGTCGGGTGCCTGTGGGCATTCATGGCCGAGCGGTTCAGCGCGCTCCCTGGGGACGACCCGGATGCCGCCGAGTTCCGCGAGCACGTTCAGTCGTTGATTGACATGGTGCGCCACCCGTTCGGGCTGGGGCGCCGAGCAGGGACCTAGGACTGACGCCGAGCCCGGTCGGGGGGCGCGAGCTGGGCGCCGGATGCCGGGGCGGCAGCCGTCACATCACCGCTCGTCACGATCGTGGCGACAAGCCGCCGCACCTGCAACGCGTCGTGCTGGCTCACGGCCGCCTCCAGCCGCTGCAGCACGGGCTCGAGCTCCTTCCATGCCAGGAAGCCTTCGCTCGCGCGCAGGATTCCCGGATGGCGGGTCGTCTCGATGCCGTCGCCGATCACCAGTTCCTCGAACATCTTCTCGCCCGGGCGCAGGCCGGTGAAGGCAATCTCAATGTCGCCCTCGGGTGTCTGCGCATCGCGGATGGTGCGGCCAGCCAGGCGGATCATGTTGCGCGCGAGGTCGGCGATGCGCACGGGCTCTCCCATGTCCAGCACGAAGACGTCGCCCCCCCGCCCCATGGCGCCCGCCTGCAGGATGAGCTGCACGGCCTCGGGGATGCT
>JBILTH010000179.1:0-2687 GCA_044371635.1 Rickettsiales bacterium | reverse complement strand
AAGGCAGATGTTATTTGTTGTAAGGGAGTAGTGGATGTTTCTGTTGGTAAACCTAGGGTTGTTGTGCCTGATGATGACAATGCAGATGTTATTTCTTGTAAGGCAGATGTTATTTGTTGTAAGGCAGATGTTATTTCTTGTAAGGCAGATGTTATTTGTTGTAAGGGAGTAGTGGATGTTTCTGTTGGTAAACCTAGGGTTGTTGTGTCTGACGATGACGATTGTGATTTGGCGAATGTTGATGGGTCTTGAGGTAATGTTGTTTCATTTGATAATTCTGTTGATGGGTCTTGAGGTGATGTTGTTTCATTTGATAATTCTGTTGATGGGTCTTGAGGTAATGTTGTAGGCGAAATAGATAATAATTGTTCTTTTGCTGATAATATATATTCTTGAACATTAACTTTATAAGATTTTTCAAGTGTTAAATTTTTAATTGTATCAAGATATGTTTGCAAATTTATAATATTATCAGCTTTATTATGCAACTCGCCATTACAAAAATCGGATATAGGGATTTCTATTATCTCTGTCAAAGCACTAAAAAAATCTTCTGTCTCATCCAAGAATTTCACTGCTTTATTAGCTAATGTTTTTGGATTTGCTAGAATTTTAGATAACAAATTGTGGTCATCGTCTTCCAATAAAGATTGTTTTGCAGATAAATATCTTGGCATAAACTGTAATGATCGCAAAGAACGTTCCATAAAAAAATAATTTAGTTAAAATTAGTAAAGCAACATCATAATAATTTATAAAATTTATATGTCAATAATAATTTATAAAAAATCATTATATATTTTTTATTATTTCACTTGTTTAGATTTAAAATCGATATATCAAAACATGCCACCTTTATTCATTTGCAAAGTAGGTATAGAATTATGATTGAGGAAAGATGTGCATGAATACATAGAAAATAATCTATCTGTGTCGCTAATAATTTTTAAACAATAGTTTTCATTGCTTAAAATTGCACTACTGCAATCAAGAGGCTCTAATTGTTTTTTTGTTTTACCATAATAAAATAAAAATGGAGATGCATTTTTGTTTGATGGTTGAAAAGATATATTATTTAAACTATTGATAATATTTTGTTTTCTTGTATTGCCAATCAATTCGGTTTTTTCATAACCAATTACCATGTTTTGCAAAACTTTTTGTGCATTAATCACATTGTTTTTAATATTAGTTGCATCGGTTATAACAGAGCATATTTTGAAACAATCATATTTTGCTTCGAAATTTCGATCAGAAAATGTTGATCTATAAGATAAAGATTTTCCTGGAAAATTTCGAAACATTCCAGTAGAAGAATCCACAATGTTAGCAATACTATTTTCAGCTAGCATTGAATATGGGCTTTGGCAATTACATAACTTATTTTTATATTGCTCGATAGAATCTGCAGAAATAAAACAGTATCTACCATTAATCTGCACGGTTGCGGCCTGGGTAAAATTACTAAGAGTAGAAGATTTAGTAGCATTTGTATAGCACTTAACATCTTCTAAAACTTCAGTTATTGATTGACCAGGATAATAAAGTTTCGTTATTGGATCACCAGGACCAATAATGTCTGGTGGAATTTTACAACCTTTTACACATTCGTTTTTATCGTTTTCTACAAAATAATCATCAGCATTACATGTGCAAATTTGATAAGGCTCATTACTTCTGGCAAGATTTATGATAGGTGTGTCTTCTGTGCAAGTTATGGTTTGGCTTATTAAGGTAGTATTTTGTTTCTTAGCAGTGTTAATACACAGTGTATCTTCTATAATTTTTTGATAAGAGGTGCCAGTTGGATATCGATTAGTATTAGAGCCTTTACCAATGCTATTAGCATCAATAGCGCAACTATATTGACAATATTTTTTATCAATTGATAGTTTATAGTTTTGTTCACAAAGATTTTCAGATAAAAATGGCACAACTTCATAAAAATAATTTTCTTTACATGTGATTGATAAGCTTGGTGCACTTTTTGAGATATGTAATTTATTATATATATCGCCATATCTCGCTGGATCTAAAACAAATGTTTGACCCACAAATCTTTGTTCTAATTCTGATTTATAAATTTCATCACTAATTATAAGTTTTGAGCAGGTTCTTTGACATTTTTGATTTTGTGGTTGATAATCTTTGTTACCTGAAAAACATTGAAACTTAATTGAATCGTTGCAAGGAATGTTAGAATTATATTCGATATCATTAACATTTATAAGTATGTTATTATTTTTTTTGTAAGTTACATTGTTTATCTCGCTATTATAATCTGCACAATTTATTGCTTCTTCAGAACTAGATAAAACATCTATATAAATATTTAATGCCTCTGCAAAATTAATTGGAATATGGCAATTGGCGATTTGAGTTGTAATGACAGTATTTTGATTATTATTTATTTTGATGAGGTTATTGATAATGGTGTTAATATAGTTTTGATCGATAACTTCTTCTGTTTGACTAAACACATAGTATTGATAAGGTTGATTTGCATTGATTCGGTAGGCAAGAAAAAGATAAAATTTATTATTGCTATCAATAGCATCTTCTTGATTGAGACCCAGTGTTTTATAGGGAACATAACCAATGTTATTTTTGATATCATCATTAACACCTGCATCAAAATTAATTTTACCAACTGCCGAGTTGCTATTGCAATTTGTAATAGATTCTAT
>JBILTH010000178.1:0-2700 GCA_044371635.1 Rickettsiales bacterium | reverse complement strand
AAAAACTAATAAACATAATGTTTATACATATCTAACTCATTTTTATCAACTCTAATTTTTTCTCAAAAAAATGGAACCAGAACAAGAAACTGATCGAGGTCGAAACTCAAACATTTATTACCTAAATAATATCAATAAAAAAGGTAAATATATTAACCATAATTTGACCAATCAACTTGATTCTGTTTATCAGCAAATCAAAAAGTTGCAACCAACATTGCCAGTTTATTGCACAAGACCCCACATTTTAGAACATGCAACTCGTTTTTTTTGCGATAATTTTTTACATCATAAACACAAAACAAAAGTTATGTATTCGGTTAAAAGCAATCCCGATGAAGTTGTTTTAAAACAACTTTTCGCCTCTGGAATTGTTAACTTTGATGTTGCCTCTCTTGTTGAAATTAAGCTAGTGCATTCTTTATTTGGCAATAAGGCAAAAATGTTTTTTATGCATCCAATTAAAGCAAAAGAAGTGATTAAAGAAGCTTATTTCAACTATAATATTCGCCATTTTTCTCTTGATTCTTTTCAAGAGCTCGAAAAAATTTTATTAGCAACTAATTTTGCTAAAGATCTAGGTTTGCACTTGCGTTTATCTATTCCTAATTCGCATTCTGCTATCGATTTATCTGGTAAGTTTGGCATTTTACCTTCTGAATCCATTCCTTTGTTGCAAAAAATTCGGTCTGTAGCCAAAATATGTGGTTTATGCTTTCATGTTGGCTCGCAATGTATGGATCCGCTAGAATATCGCAATGCAATTGATATTGCTAAAAATATTGTAATCCAAGCTAATATCAGGCTAGATGTTTTAGATATTGGCGGAGGCTTTCCTTCAATTTATCCTGGCATGGCTCCACAGGGCTTACAATCTTATTTTCACGAAATATTTGATAGTATTGCCAAAACTAATTTTTTACCTTCTTGCCAAATATGGTGTGAGCCTGGCAGAGCATTAGTTGCCGAAGCAGGATCTTTAGTGGTGAGAGTTGAAGGTAGAAAAAACAATATGCTATATTTAAACGACGGAACCTATGGTGGCTTATTTGATGCTGGGCAACCAGGCTTTATCTATCCTACAAAAGCGATGCGTTTTAACAATAATATGCTTGATTTACAAACAGAACTTGCTCCTTTTGGGTTTTATGGTCCTACTTGCGACTCTCTTGATACAATGCACGGTCCTTTTTATTTGCCTTGCAACATTGAGACTGGCGATTATATTGAAATAGGACAACTTGGGGCTTATTCATGTAGCATCCGAACCAATTTTAACGGCTTTAATCAATATTTACAAATACAAGTTGGTTGCAATCCACTTAATTCTCTTTATCTTTCTAATCAAAAAGAGCACCTAACACAAAACAATTATTCTTCATAAAAATATGCAAAAAACAGAACTTTTACAAAAACAAGTAAAGCACATCGATATCACTTCTTTTGATGCCACTAATATCATCAATCAAATGGCCGACATGTCTTTTACATCTCGAGATTTAGCCTCTGCATCCAAAATTTTTGAAATGATGCTTGCCGACAAATCTTGTTCTATCGTGCTTTCTTTGGCAGGATCTACTTCTGCTGGCGGTTGTATGCAACTTTATGCAGATCTTATTAAGTACAACATGATCGATGCAATTGTGGCAACAGGTGCCTCAATTGTTGATATGGATTTTTTTGAAGCATTGGGCTTTAAACACTATCAAGGCACCCCTTTCATTGATGATAAATTCTTACGCGAAAACTATATTGATCGAATTTACGACACCTACATTGACGAACAAGATTTGCAAAAATGCGATCAAACTATTTTTGAAATTGCCAATAGCTTACCAGCAAAAGCCTATTCTTCGCGCGAGTTTATTTGGCATATGGGAAAATATCTTACTCAACATAGCAAAAAAAAAGAATCTTTAATTGAGCTTGCATATCAACATAATGTGCCAATTTTCTGTCCTGCCTTCACCGATTCTTCTGCTGGTTTTGGCCTAGTTTTGCATCAAGTAAAAAATCCTAAAAATCATCTTACCATCGATTTTATCGCTGATTTTCGTGAGCTAACCGAAATCAAAATTAAAGCTGGTACCACTGGCTTGCTTATGATTGGTGGCGGAGTGCCAAAAAACTTTATTCAAGATACTGTTGTTTGTGCCGAAATACTGGGGCAAGAAGTTGAAATGCATAAATATGCCATTCAAATTACTGTCGCCGATTCACGTGATGGAGCTTGTTCTTCTTCTACTTTAAAAGAAGCTTGTTCTTGGGGCAAAGTTGATACTGCTTTTGAGCAAATGGTTTATGCCGAAGCAACTTCTGTTTTGCCACTTCTTGTTTCAAAAGCTTATCATCAAGGATCTTGGAAAAATAGAACTAGAAAAAATTATACAAAAATCTTTACCTAAAATAATAGTGTTTTTTATTTCTTATTCTAACCTTATCTTTTTGGCTCAAAATATTCAAAAATCTATCCTGCACAATACAATTTCTAATAATTAAAACTACATTATAACGAAATATTATGTTTGGGCACAATAAACAAAAATGCCATGATTTTTGAAAAAAAACTTTAAAAAACTATTTCCTGTATATCAATACAGGCAGAGAATTTTTGAAATTTTTAGCCAAAAAGATGAAGCGAGATTTGGAAATTATAAATAGGATTTTTTATTAGAATATAAAAAACAATAGCATTGTTTT
>JBILTH010000208.1:0-2707 GCA_044371635.1 Rickettsiales bacterium | reverse complement strand
GCCCATCGGCCTGCAGTGCCCGCGCCACGCGCCGGTCGCGCTCGCGCCCGAAGGGCTCCACGTCGCGGTTCCAGGCCACCACCTCGGCGCCGAGGGCCTGGGCGACGCGAGGCAACAGCTGCTCGGGATCGCCCTGCAGGATCAGCAGCCGACTACCCGCCTGGCGCCAGGCCTCGGCCAACTCCAGGAGACTCTCCTGCAGAAACCACAGCCGGGCCGGCGCCACGGCGGGCAGGTCGCCGGGGATGTCTGCCGGTGCCCGAGCCTCCAGGATCGTCGGATCCAGCACGAACACCCCGGTCACTGCCGGGGTGGCGCGGACGGCGGCGGCCAGGCCCAGGTTGTCGGTGAGGCGCAGGTCGCGGCGGTGCCAGAACAGCCAGCGGGGAGGTGTCATCCGATCCCTTCCCTCAGAGCCCCAGCAGCTGCTTTGCCCGCAGCCATGCGGTCACACTCTTGCCGTCGAGATATTCGTTGCCGCTGGCCAGGGCCGCATCCAGTTCGGCTGGCTCCATCAGCAGCACCTCCAGGTCTTCGTCGTCGTCGCCGGCGGGGGGCTGTTCCAGTGGGCTGAGGTCGCGGGCCAGAAACAGGTGGATCACCTCGTCGGAATAGCCGGGGCAGGGCAGCATCGCCCCCAGCGGATCCCAGCGCTCGGCGCTGTAGCCGGCTTCTTCCTGCAGCTCCCGCTGCATGGTGCTCAGCGGCGTTTCACCGGGATCCAGCGTGCCGGCCGGGAACTCCAGCAGCCGGGTGGCAACAGCGAAGCGGTATTGGCGCAGCACCACCACCCGGCCATCGCCCAGCACCGGCACCGCCAGCGACGCACCCGGGTGCCGGATCACGCCAAACTGGCCTTCCACCCCCATCGGCAGTTCCACCCGGTTGATCTCGAAGCGCAGCTTGCGGGCATCGAGGGCGGCGGTGGTCTCCAGATGGCGCGCGGGCTCGGGGGGCGGCAGGGGCGCCATCGGGGCGTGACAGGGTTGAAGCCAGCATCGCGCAGGGCGTTGTGCTGGGGGCTGTTGCACTGGGGCTGCCGCACTGGGGCTGTTGCATCGGGGCTGCCGCACTGGGGCCGTTGCACCGCATTGGCTGGGGCGGCTGTGACGGGCTGGGCACTCTTTGAAAAAGCGCCACAACTGTGGCGTCATTTCTGAGCCTGACGCCCAAGGCTCCCCATCCCAGATCGACCCTCCCGCCATGCCCAAGTCAGCCCCGCCTGAGCCCTGCAGCCGCGAAGCTCAGGTGAGCCTGCGGGATGCTCGCAACCAGCTGGCCCGGCTGGTGGACGCGGTTCACCAGGGCGCCAGTGTGGTGATCACCAAACACGGGCGCCCCTGGGTGCGGCTGGTGTCACTGGCCATCCCCGATCCCAGCCGGCGCAGTCCAGGACGTTGCCTGGCAAACAGTGCCAGCCTGGATCCCACCGCTCTCTTTGCGGTGCGCGATCGCCTGGCTGTGCTCGCACAGCTCCAGCGTCAGCGCCGGCTTCAGCAAGCGGGTGCGCCTGCGCAGCGAGGTTGATGACTGCCGGTTTGCTGCTCGACACCCACGTGCTGCAGTGGTGGTGGTGTTCGCCTGGGCTGCTCTCGGACGCCGTGCGCGAGCGGCTCGTTGATGGAGCCCAGCGGGTGAGCGTGAGTGCGGCCAGTTGGCTGGAACTCAGCGTGGCCCTTCGATTCACCGCTCCAGCCCCGGGGTTGGCGGAGCTCCTGCGCCGCTTTCCCCAGGCCCTGGCGGAGGAGGGATTCGGTTGCTTGCCGATTCAGCCTTCCCATCTCCATCGGGCCGGCTTGTTGCCAGAGCCCTGCTGTGGGGTCCATGGGGAGGGTGTCGGGGGAGCCGAGATCTGGAGCTCTTGGGTCGATCGGGTGCTGGTGGCGCAGGCGCGGCAGGAGGGCTTGCAGCTGGTCAGCCTGGATCCGGCCTTCGCCGCCTTGGAGGAGCCACTTCTATGGTGATCAGCATGAGCTGATTCAGTTCAGCTGCTGTAGCGGGGGCCCCCCTACAGCAGGCGGAATTCCTCCAATCCCGGCGGGGCCTCTTCGCGAAGCAGGGGGCTCGGGGGCCAGCTAACGCTTGGGGGTCAGCTGGTGCTCGGCGGCAGGCAAGGCCAAGTCGGCGTGGATGGGGGCGCCGTCGAACAGGTCGGCGTCGTCACTCCAGAGCAAGGCGAACTACACCTTGCGCATGCGGGCCCAGAAAGCCGGCGCGCAAACATCGGCCAGCACTCGCCGCTAGGCGCCGAAGGGGCCGCCCGTGCGTTCCACCAGTCCGGCCTGGCGCATCAGGGCGATGGCCTGCCGCAGGAGGCCCCGGTCAGCGACGCGGGCCAACCGTCTCCTCGCGTGCTTGCTCGTGATCGGCAGGCTATTCAGGCCAGCCTGGGCGGCCCGCCAGTCGCACGGGCGCTGGCCCCGGGCTGGTCGCCTCCAGCTGGGCCAGCAACGCGCCCACCGGGGCCTGGGTTCCGGGTGGCACCAGCCGGGCATCGATCGCTGCCAGGGGGGCCAGCACGAAGACCCGCTCCAGCAGCCGGGGGTGGGGTAGTTCCAGGGCCTCGCTGCGGCAGCGAAGATCGTCCCACCAGAGCAGGTCGAGGTCGAGGCTGCGTGGCCCCCAGCGCTCGAGGCGCTGGCGCGCGAAGCGCTGCTCCAGTGCCTGCAGCTCCGTCAGCAGCTTCAAGGCGAGCACGGGAGTGGGC
>JBILTH010000177.1:0-2720 GCA_044371635.1 Rickettsiales bacterium | reverse complement strand
ATTTGCACTGAGTCTTTATTTAGGCTGATAACTTTTTTAGTAGAATCTACGATATCAATAAAAATAACTGCAACGTTTGATTCATGGATACTAGAGGATAAGTTAATTTCACCTTTTTTAATTGATTCGATAATTTGTGGGCTAAATTGGCGACTTAGTTCACTTAGTTTTACATTTTCTGTAGTTTTCTCTTCAATAATTTTTGCACGGTTGTCTAATTCGTCACTTAGCTGAGATCTAGTCAAAAACTCTTTTTCGATTAATTTTTCGTATGTATATTTTCCTACGCTTCCGATAAATGCCATAGATATAAAAAATGTTAAATTTAAAAGAAAGTAAGAATCTAAAGCATTGCCTTTTATTGTATATAGAAAATGAAGAAAAAATGGTGCTAATAAGCTGCTAATACAAATTAAGTGGTATTTCCAAGATAATCTTAATCCGACACAGAGACCAATTAAAATTAGTGTTAATCCTGCATAATATGGAGTTCCAGCATCCCCTATAATAAAAATCATATAGTGAATTGGAACTGCGCAGACTAAAATAATTCCTAATCCAATTAGATCTGCACTGAAATGTTTTTTTAAATAATTTAAAGCAATATATCCATATGCTATTGTTGCAAATGAGGTTGCTAATCTTAACGTAAAAAATAATTTAAAATATTGTGGGTACCACAAGTAGTCAGCTATTGAAAAAAGTAAAAACAAAGGCGCAACATAAGCAGAACTAGATAGCTTAACAAATGAAAATATTTGTTGGCTACGTTCTTCGAATGCGGTTTGTTTTAGTTTATTATTCATTCTATATACAAATTACAGAATAAATTTACATTTCTAGGTTCTTTTTCAATATTAATCTGAGCCCCTTGTACGTTAAAAATTCTCTTTAAATCTTCTTCACTTCTAAGAATTAAAAACCAGTCAAATAAAGCTAACATTCCAAACCAATTTGGAGATGCGATATTAAAGTTTCCTATAATAAGATTTGATTGTTTATTCAAATTTTTAGTAAGAGCACGGCAGGCGCGCGATGCTACTGCGTCTGAAAAGTAATCAAAAAGGCCAGCTGAGTATATCATATCAAACTTCATATCTAAGCCAGTAAGCAATATATCCTTTATGCTTTTATGGACTAAATGTAAATTCATTTTCTTTTCTTCAACATTAAGGTGTGACTTGATATTTTGTTGAGCATACAAAAGAGCATCAACATCTTGATCTAGCAAATAGAAATCTACACGGTCTAACTCAGATTGTGATAGTTGAGAGATAGATTGCTTCAGTTCCTCTGCGGGACCGCAAGCAACTGCAAGAATTTTTATACGATCGTTTCTGCTCCTAATTTTAGAAATAATTTTTTCTTTTAAATATTGTGCTCTATTTCTTACTGCAGTAGGCTCATCATGTAAGTTAACGGCTCTTTCTACACAGCTACCAAATAAGGTGTTGCTAAAATTATCATTTCGATACAGTTGATTCATCATTTCAAAATCACCAGCGTAGCCTCGGGGCTTTTCTAAGCTGCGCTTTGTGAAGTTAGATTGAGTCACGTATTCAGATATATACTCTCTATAAAATTCAAGGCTTAATTTTTGTGTAGAGCTATCAAGAGTCATAAAAACTTGCTGAATATCTGAGTTTATATTTTTTAATTCATTATAAATGCATGCTCCAAGCTGGTTTATGGTGTTTTCATATTTTGCAGTTTTGGATTTGACGCTTTCATAATGAATAGACTGCACAGTCTTCGCAATTTTTTCCATTTGATTTAATTTCCATTTTAGATTTTGCACGTGAGATTTTATAAATTGGGGTACCGCTTTGTACCGATCTTCTTTTTCGTAAATTTCAGTAATCTTTGTTTGTATTTCAACCATTGAGTTCAATGAACTTATATCTATTTCTTGGTTTATAAGCTCCACGCCAATTTCATATTTATTTCCAATTATTGACTTAGATCTTCTTACAATGCATGAGAACTCATGAAACACATTTCCATAAACATTTAGTTTACAATCATTTATGACCGATTTTGGAAGGTATTCGTTATCAGATAAAAATGCTAACCCATAAGTTGAGTAATTAATTATTTTAAATTTTTGATGATCAATATGAAAATCTAAGTAGTCAGGATTATTAAACCTGCTAGGTCTGATAATATGGTTCAAATTGCTATGAGTTTGAATTTCTTGATGATTTAATGACATGGCGTTACCTCTCTTATCGTTTCGGCTGTCTTCCTTGATAAGAAAATAGACCAAAGTCTCATTTATTTAAAATTTATTAAGCCGATACTGAATATATGAACCCCGCGGCAAAACAAAAGTTTAGTAAACTACAATTCTCTATAATTACTGGTATGCATTTGCTTGCGATAGGTGGGTTATTTTTTTATAGTTTTCAGGCTTGTCTGGTTTGGTTAATAGCTCATATATTTTTTGGCATGGTAGGAGCCTCTTTAGGTTTACATAGGTTGTTTTCTCACAGGAGTTTCGAGGCTCATCCAGCTCTTGAAAAAATTATTGCTGTAACGGCAACTTTATGTTTTCAAGGCGGTCCAATTTTCTGGGCTGCGGCTCATCGCATACATCATAAAATGAGCGAAAAGCATGGTGATCCATATAATGCACAAAAAGGTTTTTTTTGGTCTCATATTGGATGGTTGTTTTTTAAGAATCCTAACGGATTCGATTATACATCAAATTTAAAAAATGT
>JBILTH010000176.1:0-2756 GCA_044371635.1 Rickettsiales bacterium | reverse complement strand
AGTAAGTTTAAACTTAATAACGATAAAACAAAATTTATCTAAAATTTTGCTAAAAAATAATCGAAAGAAAATATTTTTTTAAAATTGTGTAGATTCATGTTTATATGAGTATAAACATAGCTAAAACTTATACCAAAACCAAAATTAAAACAAATTTAGAATACAACAGTGCCTTTAAACTCAATTAAATCAAATATTTACATTAAAGCATTTCGCCAATTTTTTTGTTTTTTAAAATCTCTCTTGCCTTTTCATATTTGTTGGAATGCCAAAAAATCAAACAACCGTTACAGCCCTTGCCACAACAACCTTCGGTGCCAATGCGTGGAGTTTTTGTGCTAATCACAAGATCTAGTTCTTTTGCTTGAAAATATTGTTTTCTTTTATTTTGATATTTTTGTATGTTAATATGATCTGTTTCTAATTGATGTGATAGTTGCCTAGAATCGATTTTTAATTTTTCTTCTTGATTATTGAGTTTTTCTTTACGTACCAAAGTGCCAGCAGGTAAAATTTTTGGCAATTCTTGTTGATTTTGCAAATGAAAATCGCTAGCTAAAATAGCAAATTTCGGCTTTTGTCCGCCGTGTAAAGTGGAGCTTATTTTGTTGCTTGGATATTCTAGAAATTGATAAACTCTCAATAAAATCGGCTCACGAAGGCTTGGTGATAAAAATTCTAACACATCACCTGCATCTAGTTTATTTTTGCCTTCTAAAATTATGATATCTTGGTTTTGTAAATTTTTTTGCCAGTCTATAATTTTTGCACAATATTCAAAATGGCTGGTAGAACCTGTGCTTTCATAATCATGAGCTAGTTCGGTGAGTCTGCCATCGTGAAAAGCCAAAGTATAGCCCCGATTAGCAATAGAATTGATTTCATCAAGATAATCGTTGGCATTCCAAGTTGTGGGGTTGAGAAAATAATCGTCAATTGCCGCTCGATAAACTCTAGCAACAGAGCCAACATAAAACTCGGTTTTGTTTCGCCCTTCTACTTTAAAAGAATCAAGCCCAAGCTTAATGTATTCATCGAGTTTTGGCAATAAACATAAATCTTTAGAATTTAAAATGTAAGAACCCGCCACATCTTCTTCAAAAGGCATTAAGGCGCCGGGACGAATTTCTTCTTCTAGGAAAAAATCAAATAAATCTTTGTTGTGTTCGTTAATTTCAATTTCGTGCTCAGTGTTATCTTTTAGTTTTATTTTTAGTTTATAGCCCCACCGACAAGAATGAGCGCAACTACCCTGATTTGCTCCTCTTTCTGCCATAAAATTAGAGAGAAGGCATCTGCCTGAATATGTCATACACATTGAACCATGAATAAAGGTTTCTAACTTTATATGGGGACATTTTTCTCTAATTTCTGTCATTTCAGCAAAACTCACTTCTCGAGCCAAAACCACCAGTTTCGCACCTTGTTGTTGCCAAAAATCAACCGTAAGCCAAGAACAAACATTAGCTTGAGTGGAGATGTGTAATTCTAACTCGGGAGCATGTTGCTTAACAAAAGAAAAAACTCCCGGATCAGAAATAATTAAACCATCTGGTTTTACTTTTTTTATGGTATTGATAAATTCTGGCAGTTTTTCAATATCTTTATTGTGAGAAAATAGATTTAAAGTAAGATAAACTTTTTTATTATGTTGATGAGAAAAGGCAATGCCTTCAAGTAGATCTTGCAAACTAAACCCAGATTTCACTCTTAACGACATATCGGGAGTGCCACAATAAACAGCATCTGCCCCATATAAGATGGCAGTTTTTAATCTTTCTAGATTTCCTGCTGGCATTAGTAATTCTGGTTTTTTCATAAGAAATAAACAAGTAATTGTTAAAGTTAAGATTGTAAATGGTATTTTATATTAACAAATTAATAAATGTCAAAGATAAATATTGAGACTGTTACATTTTCAAGTGCATTGCAATTTTGCCAGCTTTAAATATGGGAAATTGTATAATATGAAATGAATTTGATTAACTATCGTTCTCTTTCAAGGCAACATTCGATTCCAAAAAAATTGACAAAATCACTTGCTAAACTATTTTTTGGTATAATTGATTGATTATCAACTTCTTCAACACCTTCAATGTTGCGATTAGTAAAGCGATCTGTCGATTTACCTGTAGATCGATTATTAGAATGTCGATTTTCAGCACCGCTAAACATTTCTTTAACACCATCAAACATAATAGATAGATCGAAATTAACTTGACTACGATAAGCATAGGAAGGAGTTTGATTTGCTCTTTCTAAACCCATAATTACTGCAGGTACAGTAACAGCGGCGGCTACAGTAGCCGCGACGACCGTTGGATTTGCAACTGATAAAGCAGTGACAGTAGCAACAGCAGCAGCTACAACAGGAGTGCCTACACAAAAAACAGCCACACCCACAGCAACTCCACCTGCGGCCAATATTACTCCAAATGTAGCAGTGGCAATCTTAAATTTGCTTTGATCTAATTCATGAGATCTGTGAATAAATTCTTGTGCAGAAGCTCTGTGAGTGTTACCTGGATAACAAGAAGGATAAATTATGCTTACCATATGTTTGTAGTATTTAATACCATTTCCACTAAATAAAATTTAATTAGTGGAAAGTGGTATAATTTATTAAGATTGATGATTTTAGGTTTAAAATTTGATCATTAATTATTTTGCATAATAATTTCATTGAAAAAATAATGTTAATATTATTATTTTGTTCATAAAGAACTTTTTTAATTTTTTTATCTTTCTATTTGCGC
>JBILTH010000175.1:0-2759 GCA_044371635.1 Rickettsiales bacterium | reverse complement strand
CCGATGAAAAATTTATCTTGCCCATAAATTTATCAAGAAAGTGAGTTGAGATTTGAAAAAACAAGATTTATCTAAAATTTTGCCAAAAAATAATCTAGAGTAGATATTATTTAAAATTGTGTAGAGCCTAAGTAATATTTATAACAAATTTGATTGATAGAAATATATTATAAATTTATAAGTTTATCAAAAATTTAACATCAAATATTATGCTAGATATTATGATCGAGATGTGTAGTTAATTATAGGTATTTATTTATAAAAATGGTATTTGATATTATTTATTGCGGTATAATTAATGTTGCTAATTTCTTGCCAGAGCCAAAAGACAAAGTCCAGCCTAAAGGACCGTGCCCTGTATTAAGAAACAGATTTGGGTATTGTTGATTTTGTTCGGTTAAAGGTAACCCGCTAGGACGAAATGGGCGAAAACCATACCATTCTTCTGCTTTATCAATTTGTCCAAAATGACTGAATGTTTTTTTTGTTTGTTGATATAAAAAATTAAGATGCGATTTTTTCTTATTATGATTTAATCCTGACATTTCTAGAGTGCCAGCTACTCGAAAAACATCACCAATTCTGCTAAATACTATTTTATTAAGGTTATCAGTAAGGCTATTTTGAGGTGCTAAATATTTTTGATTGCAAGGTATTGATAAACTATAACCTTTCATGGGATATATTTGGCTATTAATATTGATGCCTTTGAGTAGATTAGCAGAATAGGCACCAAGACAATAAACATATTTATCGGCAACAAACACTCCTTTATTGGTATGAATACCAGTTATTTGTTTTTTGTTATTAAGTAGATTATGTACTTTAGTGTTGTAAAGAAATTCTACATGATATTTTTCTTGACAAATTTTAGCAAGTTGTTGAGTAAAAAGTTTGCTATTACCACTTTCGTCTTGAGGAAATAAAATTCCACCTGATAATTTTTGTTGTTCGTAAAGTTTTAGTAATGTTGGTTCGTAATTAAGGCATTGATCGATATTTAATATTTGATAATCTGGTCTGATTTTTTGATAAAATTCTGCTTTTTTTAGGGCATGTTGATATTGTTTCGTGGTGCGATAAAAATGCAAGATTCCTTTTGCTTGATGATGAAATGTTAGACTTGATTCGTTAATAATAATTTCTTGCAAAGCAAGTTTGCTAAACATTGCGATATTTAATAGTTTAAAACTGTTTTGATATGATATTTCATTGAAAGAATTTCTATAAAAATCAATAAGCCAACGATAAAAATCTTTGTTGCTAAAATCAGAAAAACTCACATAAGATTTAATGCCAAAACAAGAAAATAAAAAATTGGTAATTGTTTTTTCCGACCAAGGTTCGATATGAGAATAGCTAAGTTGCCCACCATTTGCCAAAGAGCAACCTAAAGAACTATCTTGATTTTGTTCGATAACCGTTACCTTTATTCCTTGTTTAGCCAAAAAATAAGCGGTAGTGATTCCAATAATTCCGGCTCCCAAAATTATCACTTGCATGTTAGGTAATTATTTTATTAATTTCGTTGATAATTTGAATAAAGGTATTGTTTTGATAATTATCGGTTTTGCCTTGCACTACTGCAGAAATTCTTTCAAGCCCCATGCCAGTATCGATGCAAGGAGAAGGCAGTGTTATTAATTTATGATCTGTGGTTTTTTCAAATTGCATAAAAACCAAGTTCCAAATCTCAATAAAACGATCACCATCTTGATTTGCACTACCAGGAGGACCTCCAAAAATATGATCTCCATGATCAAAAAATATTTCAGAACATGGTCCACAAGGACCAACTTCGCCCATAGACCAAAAATTATCGTCGGTTGATATTTTGATAATTTTTTCAGTAGGAAGATTAGCGATTTTTTGCCACCAAGTAAGGGCTTCAGAATCTGTGTGATATATGGTTACTAATAATTTTTGTGGATTGAGAGCTAACTCTTTAGTAAGAAATTGCCAAGCATAAAAAATTGCTTCTTCTTTAAAATAACTGCCAAAAGAAAAATTTCCTAACATTTCAAAGAAGGTATGATGTCTAGCAGTATGGCCAACATTATCAAGATCGTTATGTTTTCCTCCAGCTCTTACACATTTTTGAGCGGTAGCGATTTTAGTATATGGTGGAATTTCTATTGTTGTGAAATAATTTTTAAACTGATTCATGCCAGCATTAGTAAACATAAGGGTTGGATCTTGATGTGGCATAAGTGAGCTGGAGTTTATAATATGATGATCGTTGTTGGCAAAATAATTAAGAAAAGCTTGCCTAATTTGATTGGTTGTATACATAATGTTATAAAAATAAATCTTGCAAAATAAGTAATAAGCTGGATTCTGTATCTAAAAAATTTTGGTTTTTAGATGGCAATTATTCATCTGGGCTTGATATTGCTATCAAGCTCTAGCAACCTACCCAAACAGCGACATTTCAAGAAAAATGTTTAGATAAATCTAGTGCTGTTTCTATTTGGTTTTGCTCAAAATAGGGTTTATCAAAACTAGTATTTCTACTAGAGATTGTAAGCTCTTACCCCACATTTTCACTCTCGCCCTCTATTTGTTTATATAGACTAAACTATCTTTTTATTGATAGTAGCAGGCAGTATATTCTCTGTGATACTTTCCCTAGATTGTTTAGATCTGCCAGTAGTTAACTGGTATTTTTTCTTGAAGCGAGTCCAGACTTTCCTCTATTTTTCAGTGTTTTGTTAATCACAAAAACAGCAATTGCCTAACTTACTTTGCAAGTATTGCTA
>JBILTH010000173.1:0-2763 GCA_044371635.1 Rickettsiales bacterium | reverse complement strand
CACAGTATCATTTTTACTTTCTAAAAAATTATTAATTTCGGTAAAGTTATCAATAATCTGTGTGGCAATATTTAATTGTTTTGCTTGTGTAAAAATATCTTTAGCATTATTTTGTTGTGGATGGAAAAAAACATCAATAATTAATAATAAATCAAGATTATCTTTAATTTGTTGTAAAAAACCAGGTAAATTTTTGTTCTGCAAAATATTAAATACTGCTATTCTTTTATATTTTTTTTTTGTTGATAAAAACTCATCAATAATTTTTGCTCCATCTAAATTATGAGCTCCATCAAGATAAAGTTGACAATTTTTGAGACTTTGCTTGATAGCGCCGCACTCGATTTTTTGCATGCGTGCAGACCATTGTGTTTTTTTAGCCCCTTGCACCATATCGTTTAAATTTATCTGAAATTTATTTTGATTTAAAACGGCAAGATATGCTAATTTAAGATTTGATATTTGATGTTTGCCAAGAAGTGATGGTTTAATGTTAAGTAATTGATTTGGTAATTTTTCAATATTGGCATCGATAATTCTCGCTTGTTTTTCTTGTGCAATTCGCCACAATACTTGTTTTGCCTGCAGATTTTGTGTAGCAATAACTACTGGGCAATTATGTTTGATAATTCCAGCTTTTGCTTTGGCAATTTGCTCTATAGAATTACCCAAATACTCTTGATGATCAAATGAAATTGTGGTAATGATAGAAAGTAAAACCTGCGATAAAACATTGGTAGCATCAAACTCTCCACCCAAACCAGTTTCAAGTAAAACAATATCGGCTTTCTGTTGGCTAAATGCCAAAAAAGCCATAGCAGTAGTAAATTCAAAAAAAGTAGGAGTTATTTTTGGTTGTAGCTCGCAAGCCCAATAGCATTTTTTAGTTAATTGATTTAATTGTTCGTCAGAGATGATTTTATTGGCAATTTCGATTCTTTCATTAAACTTTACCAAATGTGGTGAAGTATATCGATGAACCAAATAATTAGCTTGATTAAAAATTGATTTGAGAAATGCTAAAACAGATCCCTTACCGTTTGTGCCAGCAATATGAATTACAGGTGGCAAATTAAGATGAGGATTGTTAAGGCGTGAGAGTAAAAGTAAAATACGATCTAGCCCTAATATAATATTATTATTAGCAAAGGTAAGATAATTTTGAAAAATCATTTAATTTTTTAATGAGTTATCATTAGGTAAATGCAATGAAAAGCTAGGTAGATCGGCTTGTAAAAATTCGGCGGTATCAAGATTTTTTATTTTGTAATAACCAGACATAATACCACTTGGGGTTTTTAGATGAATTCCACTACTATATTGAAAACATTGTTTCGGCTTAAAAATTGGCTGTTCACCCACAACTCCATCGCCGTTAACTTCAATGATTTTACCCTTTTCGTCTATGATGCGAAAATGTCTACTGATTAATTGTAAATTATGATTTGTTAAATTTTTGATATTGATGTGATAAGCCCATACATAGATAAAATCTAACTCATTATTTTTAATATCTAAAAATTCTGGCCATATATTAATTTCGATATTATCATCAATAGAAATATAGGGTTTTTCGTGATTTTTATAAGCATCAAAAATGAAGCCTTGCGAAATGTCATGAATCATTGTTAAAATATATTTTTTATTAAGGTTATAGCATATCAATTAGTGAACTATTTTTTAAATCTTGCAAATACGATTTGGAAAAATTATTTAATTTTTGATGAAAAATAATATTTTCTAGTTTTGTTCTTGTGTTATCATCGATATTTTTTTTATTTATTTTGTTAATAATTTTAAAAATATACCAATTATTTTCAATCTGCATTGGTAAAGAATAATTGTTAATAGATAAATTTGCAATAGCTTGATAAACTTTTTTATCTAACTCTTGTTTAGTAAACCAACCGATATCGCCATTTTTTTGAGCAGAACTTGATATAGAAAATTGGTTTATCAGGCTTTTAAAATTGGCACCTAATAACAATTGTCGATAAAGATCGTAAACAAATTTCTCGGTATTTTTGTTATTATTACTAATAACTATTTCGGATAATTGAAATTTTGTTTCGATAATATTGATTTTATTTTGTTCGGCTATCTCGTTTATTTCTAGATTACTAATTTGAATTTTGGGTTTAATTTTTTGTTCAATAATTTTAAACCATAACATTTCTGCTTTAATTTGTTTTAGATAATAGGGAAAATCTAGATTATTTTTATTTAAAAAATTTTGCCATTGTGTAAAACTTTTGTTTTGTTTGTTGGCACTTTCAACAAGATAATTGTTTAGTTCTTGAGAAGTGATTTCTAGTTTTAATTTTTTAGCAGTTTGCAATATTAACTCTTCTTCGATGAGTTTTTCTATTAATTTCTCTTGCCAAATTATGATAATTTGATTATTCTTACGATGAGATATTTTGCTAGTATTTAAAAGAAATTGCCATCTTTGTAAAATTTCTTTTTGTTCAATATGTTTTTGATTTATAATGATTAAACTAGGTAAATAGTTTTGTTGTTTAGCATGAGCTAAATTAAAAATAAAAATTAAAAATATTAGACAAATTCTAAATGGCATTATATTGATTTTAAGAACCACTAAAAATAACCTTACTTAAACTTATTCCCCTAATAAGATCAATAGCCCTACCTAATTGATAGTCTTTTTTGTAAATATCTAAACTATCCTCTGAATTTTTTTTATCTCGATTTTTTGAAGTTTTGTTTAGATTGTTATTGATTTCTACTTCAAGATGACCTTTT
>JBILTH010000172.1:0-2765 GCA_044371635.1 Rickettsiales bacterium | reverse complement strand
AAAAATTTAACCTAATTAACCGATGAACAATTTATCTTTCCTATAAATTTATCAAGAAAGTAAGTTTAGATTTAAAAAAACAAAATTTATCTAAAATTTTGCTAAAAAATAATTAGAGAAAATCCTCTCTAAAATTGTCTAGACCCAATATTTTTTGAGATAAAAACTTTAAAAAAGATTTCTTATATAACTATACAAGCAGAGGCTTTTTAAAAATTTTTAGCCAAAAAGATGAAACTAGATTTGGAAATTATAAATTGAATTCGGTATTATGCCATAATGTATTTTTTAACAAATATTTCTACCAAATCTTCTTCGTTTATCATAAAACATTGAGTTCTGGTTAAATTATGTAATGAATCGGCAAGCGAAAGTAAATTTAAATTATGCACTGCAGCTATGGCATCGTTGCCGATAATTTTAACATTGCGAATCCAAATTAACTCTTGCACTAAATTTTTTTGCAAAAAACCTGTTAATAAAGTGCCTCCGCCTTCTAACAATACCGAATTAATTTTTTGTTGTTGCAATTCTTCTAAAAGCAATTCTAAATCAAGTAAATTATATTTATTAAGTGGTAAAAAAATCACTTTATTGTTTGTGGTTTTCGCGAGCCATTGTTGTAATTTTGGGTTATTTTGTTGATGATAGGTAGTTGCAATATAGGTTATAGTTGCTGGTTTACTAAATATTGTTTCATCAAAACTAAAATCAAGCTTCGTGCTTACAATAATTTTAAGAGGAGATAAATTATCTAGACCAGTTATGCGACAATCAAGGCTAGGATTATCTTGTTTTACGGTATTTGCCCCAACCATAATAGCTTGATATTTACTGCGTAAAAAGTTGCCATATCGTCTAGCTTTATCTGAGGTGAGCCACTTGCTTTGGTGCTGTTTAGTGGCAATTTTGCCATCAAGAGAAGTGGCTATTTTGGCAGTAAGCCAAGCTTTTTTATGTTGTTTAGCATGAAAAAAAAATTTATCCTTCGCTTCTTGTGGGCCGCAAAGCAAAATTACTTCTATGTTAGCTTCTTGCAATGTTTTAATACCTAAACCATTTACTCTACTATCAATATCTTGATGACAAATAACCACTCTAGCAATTTGATACTTAATGATGCTAAACACACAAGGATCAGTTTTTCCATAATGAGAACATGGTTCAAGAGTTACAAACATTGTTGCACCAATTAACATTTGTTTATTTTGCACTTTGTTGATAGCAATAATTTCGGCATGTGGTCTGCCATTAATTTCTGTGGTTGCAGCACTTATTATTTGATTATTTTGCACGATAACACAGCCCACACTTGGATTTTCGGCAGTGTTGCCTAAATTAATTTTTGCCATTCTTATGGCATAATTAACAAATTTGAGATCGTGTTGAGATAAATTGTGCATATGTAATCAAATTAATTTGCTATTATTAACTAATACACTAAAATTTAGTATATAATTTTTAAAATGATATCAATTTTAATTTTTCTGCAATCAATTTAATATGATAAAAATATCTATAACCATTATTTTACTTATCATAAATTTATTTTCTTGCGCCACTAGTGAATTTAGTAACCCAAAATTTAACAACAATTTGCCAAGTAAAATTCCTTATGCTAATAATTTACCAGAACCTTCACCAAGCTATTATGTAAGATCGCAACCAATGTTAAATCAAAACTTCTATTCAACGACCTATTCTGATCCATATATTATTCCACAACTATATTATCCTAATTATGATATTGACAAATATTATGTTTTACCAATAAAATACATTCATCCAAATTAAAAACTCAATCTTAAATTATGCCAAATGTTGCTATAAAAATTTTTAAAATACTACCATTTTTATTTTTGTTATCCTTGTTTTCTGCTTGCTATCATCTATATCCACACGATGAACCTTTACCAGATTCTTATTTTAAAGATGATAATAAAATCAATCAAAATCACACCAACCAAAATCAGATCTATCACAATCAACCATATCAGAAAAATTATCAACAACCCAATACGACACCAGTTCAATATTATATTCCTGCAAATCAACTTAATTATCATCAACAATATGGTCAGCAACCAATTTATATACAGCAACATCCAAATTATTATCCATATCCTTACTATCAAGGCGGTTCTGCTATATATAGCAATCCTTACATTATTCCGCAACCAGTTTTACAACAAATGCCACAAATTCAAGATCAAGATCAATATTACAAAATTCCAAATAACTCTCAATACCTAGATACCAATCACTAAATATTAAAACTTATGCCAAACATTATCATCTATACCAAAGATATTTGTCCTTACTGTACTAAAGCAAAATCTTTATTGCAAAAAAAGCAAGTAAAATTTACCGAAATAAAAATTACAAACGAACAATTAAAAGCCGAAATGATTGCCAAAGCTAAAGGCAAGCTCACTGTGCCACAAATTTTTATCAACGATCAACATATTGGTGGCTGTGACGATCTTTATGCTCTTGAATCTGCCAATAAACTAGATCAACTTTTAAAAAATTAATCTATGAAACATTGCTTATTAAAAAAAATTATTTTTTATCTTGCTATTGCTATTGCTGTTATTTTTCTATACCGCTTGCAACATAATCTGATTGCTAATTTATTATTAATTTTAACATTGGTTTTTTCTACTCCGCTTCGATCTGTATTGCTTTCAAGAGCAATTATGTTTTTAATCAAAACTTTAAAACTAACTCCAAAAATTTCTAATACCGAAAAAATTGCTCTTACT
>JBILTH010000207.1:0-2770 GCA_044371635.1 Rickettsiales bacterium | reverse complement strand
CCGGCACGACCTTGCCGTATTCGGAATTCAGCGGGCGCAGCAGATCTCCGAGACGGGTGCGTTGGGCCATGGCGGCTTGGTCCTCTCGCTTGTGGAATTCGCTCTGGCTACTCTAAATGCCCTGCCGTTCGTGGCGCGCCCAGCTGTCGAGACTTGTGACGCCGGCCTTCACACAGGCCCCTTCACCCAGCCCTTCTCGCGCGATCCGTCGTGCGAGCTGGCCGCCACCAACCCTCTCCGGATCACCTGGCCCATGGACCCCAGCACCACCACCTCCCCTGCTCTCAGCGTGGCGATTGCCGTGCTGGCCGTGCTGCTCGGCCTCACCGGCTTTGGTGTCTACACAGCCTTCGGTCCGCCGTCGAAGGGACTCACCGACCCCTTCGACGACCACGAAGACTGAGCCCCACCCCGGCCCCGACTAACCAACCCACCGGATCCACCAGCTGGCCAACTGCCAGGGCGCCAGCCCTGCAGGTGCGTTGGGACCACAAGGCGTGCCATCGCCAGCACCATCCAACTTCGCCACCAGCTGCCAGTGCGGCCCAAGGTCAAGCCGCTGGCGGGCGGGAGTGAGGTTCTGCACGGTGATCTGCGCCTCGCCAGGGATGCAGGCGCCTCTTCCAGACGCCTCCGGAACCGCCCCATCCCTCACGGCCCGCGGGCGCAGGCTGATCAGCTGCAGGCCGGGGGCCAATGGCGGCAGTGCCTCCCGGAGACCAGGCTCTGCCTGATGGATGGCAGGCCGCAGCCAGAGCGGCTCCCGAAACGCCATGGCCTGGGCGGGCACGTCCGCCGCACACCAACCATCGGGGCAGGGCAGCAGGGCCAGCCGCTGGCGCTGCCAGCCGTTATCGGCACCGGGATCAGGCCACGTAGGGGCCCGCAGCAGTGAGACACCAAGCAAGCCAGGGCCGGCCGATACCCCCTGGGGGCCATCCAGCAGCACGGCCAGATCTCCTCCACCCTGGCCGTCCCGACCAGCCTCTGCCGCCCGGGCCTTCCCACGGCGATCAGCACCGGCACTGGCCATCCAGCTGATCACCGGCAGCTCCCAACGCACCTGCTCCCGTGCCGTGCGCGGAGCCGTGGGCCGTTCAATCACACCACCACTGGTGTCGGCTGCCCATCGCGGGGCCGCCGCGGCCAACGGCAACTCCAGTCGCAGCAGTTCATGGCGCTGGCGCCAGTCAACGCTCAGCACCAGCTCCAGCCAGGGACTGCCGGCCAGCAAGCGCCCCTGCAGGCGCACCGCGCTGCGGCCGCACTGCCCACGCCACACAAAGCTGGCGCAGAGAGGGCCTTGCTCGACCCACTCGGGGGGCTCAGGCCACGTCCATGGCAACGACTCATCGCGGTAGTGGGCAGACAGATCCCAGGCATCCCAGAACTCCCCCTGATCGCGGTAGCGGCACCAGCGCAGCGGTTCTGACAGCAGGGGCACGCCATCGCTCCCCCAGAGCTGCTCCAGCCCGGCCGCACCCAGCTGAAAACCCACCAGACCATTGCTGCAACGGGAACCGCTGATCTGCACCGGGTGTTCCGGCTTGTCGAGACGAGACACCGCAGGAGGTGCTGTCACCGCTCGGGCAGATGGACGCTCTCCTGCCGGTGGGCCTGGAGGGTGCCACTCCAGCCGTTGGGCCTCCACCCCCGCAAGCGGTGGAAGCTGCACCCACTGGCCGCCAGCCGCCGCTGGCTGGGCGGGCAGCGGAGACCCGGGAGCCTCCCAGATGCCCGCCGGCAACCGCAGCGTGCGGCGGCGCGCCTGCAGGGGCTGAAGCTGGGCCACCCACCAGGCTCGCCAGCCGAGTGCAGGGGTGGGAGCGGGGGCAGCGTGGCAGCCGGAAGCAGGGGCTTCAAGCCAGTGCAGGAGGGCCTGATCGCGCTGGTGTACAGCCGCCCGGCGGGCGGAACGCCACTGGGGCTCGGCCTGGTCAAACACCTCTGGAATCGACGTACCCGGCAGGATGTCGTGGAACTGCTGAAACAGCAGCGGGCGCCAATCGGCAGCGGCCCCTGGATCCGGCCCCTCCGGGCAGCCCCTGTTTGCGGCCAGCACACCGGCCAGATCGGCTTCGCGCAGCAGCCGCTCCAGGGTGCGATTGTGCCGTTTCTGATCGGGCCTGCTGGTGGCGCAGCCCCGGTGCAGCTCCAGGTAGAGCTCATCGCGCCACACCGGCAACTGGGAGGCCAGCGGCTCCAGCTGCGCCAGATAGCTCCGCAAACTGCCATGTCGTTGCGGAGCAGCGACGCCCTGCTGGGCCCAGAGCTGCAACTGCTCCAGCATTTCGGCCGTGGGGCCGCCGCCGTGATCGCCCACCCCTGGCAGCCACAGGGCCTGGGGCACACCCGTGGCCCGCTGCCAGTCGAGCCGGTAGGTCTCCATCGCCACTGGATCGCCATCAGTGCCGATCGGGGCCGTCATCAGCACCAGCAGCTCCGCGCCATCGCGACCCCGCCAGCGGAACAGCCGATGGGGGAAAGGATTGGTGGCATTCCAGGCGAGCTTGTGGGTGCAGAACCAGCGCACCCCGGTAGCCGCCGCCACCGCGGGCAGACCGGCGCCGAAGCCGAAGCTGTCGGGCAGCCAGGCGAGCTCATGGCGCAGCGTGGGGAAGGTCGTCCGGCTGTACGCCTGCCCCTCCTCAAACTGGCGCAGGAGCGAGGCGGTGCTGATCAGCACGCAGTCGGTTTCAACCCAAGGGCCGTTGATCGGCTCAAAGCGCCCGGCCGCCACCGCAGCCGCGACGGCGGTCATCAGAGCCGG
>JBILTH010000170.1:0-2798 GCA_044371635.1 Rickettsiales bacterium | reverse complement strand
ACATTCTAAATTATATTTTACTTTTTTGCTAGTTTTGAGAAGAAATTTTAGTTATTTTTATATTCATATTAAACATATCGTGTTGTTGCGTTAGCACAACTGAAAATAATATAGTGTTGCATTAGCACAACTGAAAATAATATCTTGTTGTTGCGTTAGCACAACTAAAAATAATATCGTGTTGTTGCATTAGCACAACTGAAAAATAATATCTTGGTTTGCATTAGCACAACTGAAAATAATATCGTGTTGTTGCATTAGCACAACTAAAATAATATCGTGTTGTTGCATTAGCACAACTGAAATAATATCGTGTTGTTGCATTAGCACAACTGAAAATAAAATTAGGCTAAAAATAGCTAAAATTTATACCAAAAATGGTAAATAAAGTAAAATATAATTTAGAATGTAACAGTGCCAATTATTTAATATAGATTATTGCTAAAAGCATTTAAGCAAGCCTAGCTTATAATTATAATATCATATTAAAATTGGCTATACTCACCATAGAGTTTTAAATAAAATCTTTTGGCAAAAAAATAAATTTGTCAAAAGATTATTTAATAGATAATCTATAGATTATCTATGGTAAAAATCATGCTAAAAAATATAAATGCATTTGGTATAGAATCTTTTTAGCAGTTATTTAAAAAAAAAGATTGACAAAATTTAACCTAATTAACCGATGAACAATTTATCTTGTCTATAAATTTATCAAGAAAGTGAGTTTAATTTAAAAAACAAAATTTATCTAAAATTTTGCTAAAAAATAATCGAAAGAAAATATTTTTTTAAAATTGTATAGAGACTAACAAAATATGTTTTTATTCTAACCATTTCTTTTTTAAATAATCTTCAATTAGTTTTCTTTGTAAAGCACTTAATGCCTTGTTGTAGATTATAATTTCACCAATATAACCATCAAAATAACCTGTCACTACTTCATTCTCATTAACTGTTCTGCCAATATTTAGGGCAGTTTTACTATCGGCAAAAAAACTATCGGTTGTAGTGAAGCTAGACAAAAGATTGCCATTGATAAATAGTTGTAGACCGCTTTTATTGTTATTGTAACTGTTTGCAACAACACTTACAATTTGTGTGGCAACTTCGTCTTCTGATGTTTTTTGAATTTCTTGACTAATAAAGCATTTTTCTTTATCGGCAAAAAGACAAAATTCATAGTGATAATTTTCTTTTTTCATATTAAGCACCAACTTAAAATTGGTTTGATTATTAGCTTTGCTCAGAATTGGCTTTTTACCAATGGCAACAGTTGGTTTTGTGACTGCAAAAATAGTTGTAGCTTGAGTAATATTTTGAAAGCCCAAATCAACCATAAACATTTTTTTATCAAAATATAGAGCGGGCAAATTATTAATACCTGATAAGGTGTAAATCGGTTGATTATTTTTGTTAGTTTGAGCAAAAGAACCTTTTGGTTTATTTTGCCAAATATACACTAGGGATTTATTTTCTTGGTTGATAAGAAAATTGTTGTTCACGGTTTCAACCCATAATACTGAACCATCAATATGATTAACAGGAGAAGATTTAGTAAGCATGATGGCAAGATCAAGTTTTTTGTGATATAAAAATTGTTTTACAAAATAAACAGTAATGGCAAACACAATTAACAAGACCAAAAACAACAATAGAAACAATAAACGAGAAAAGGCTTTTTTTTGGACTTTTTCTGTTATCATATATTATTTTATTAAAGAGTTATGCTCCATTTTTTAGAGAGATATTGACTGATTAATGTAAGCTCTTCATTTTTTAAAGCCCTATCAAATACTAAAATTTCACCGATATAGCCATTTAATGTGCTAATTGAATTAGCAGTACTAAGCCACCCACATGCTCCTAAAAGAAATGCATCACCTGATATTGAATGAGAAGTAACTGTGTCTAGTGTTGCATTATTTTTGCCACTGTTTAAAAAAAAGGAAAGATTATTTGAGTTAAGAATTTGTTTATCTTCTAATTTTATTATTCCGATGTAGGCAGTTGAAGTTTTAGTTGATAAAGAAGAGTTTGTTGCTACTCCGTAAATATCATGAATAAAAAAAGAATTGGAAGGCATGTTTATTGCAGATACCTGACCGATTTGAGCGGTATTTGGAGCCTGACATAAGAGGTTTTGATCGCCTGATGAAGTATTAAGAGAAAAAACAACAATTAGTGTGTAGCTATCATCTCCTGCTACAATTGGGGGAGCGGCAGGAGTGGTATTGTTATTTTGTGAATATAAAAATTGACTAATACCATTAAACTGTAATGCTGGCAAGCCATTGATGGCATTAGCTATATACATAGGTCTTTTTGAGCCAATTTCTTGATAAACACTTTTTTTATTTCCTAGCGATGCTTTTGGATTGATATCATTCCATCTAGCTATATATTCTCGATTATCTGGACGAAGAGTGTTGTTTAAATAAGAGGAATTTGTTTGATCTGCCAAGTTACTATAAGTTAGATCGTTGTTATTATTAGATGTGGTTGCAAAACTATTTTCGATGGTAGGTTCAAGCCATAATACTAAATCGGAGATAGAATTAACATCGGAAGATTTAGTAAATTGTGCCATAGATGTGAGTTTTGAGTTTCTAACTAATCTAGAACCTGCTGTTATTCCTGCAATTAAGATGCCGATAATTAACACTACCACAGAAAGCTCGATTAGTGAAAAAGCTTTTTTAAAGTTTTTATTAAGATTAGGGTAAAGCATAAATAATTATTAGTTTTATTATTGTGCCATTTGATTATTGGTTTAAATGCAAAATAACAAGTTTGTA
>JBILTH010000209.1:0-2805 GCA_044371635.1 Rickettsiales bacterium | reverse complement strand
GTGGGTCGGGATCACGAGCTACGGCGCCAGCCGCTACGCGGAAGGCCGTCGCAGCGTGACACAATCGGCGGAACGTGTCCCTCCGAGCGTGACCGTCGCGCGGGCCGCGGACTCGAGCGCGAAGGCCAAGACCGACACCATCGTGCAGCGGATCGTGGTGACGCGCTGGCGCGTGGACACGATCATCAGGCTTGTGCCCGATTCCCTGCGGGATGTGCCCGAGATTGCCGCGCTCGTGGCCGTTACGACGACGTTGACCGCGCAGATCGACACGCTGGCGCGTACCGTGGAAATCGAACGCGCGGTCTCACGATTACGCGCCTCGGCGGATTCGGCCGCGCTCGTGTCGGCACAGATCACCATCGTCCAGCAGCAGGACCAGATCGTGACGCTCAAGAAGCGCCCGCAGTGGCGCACCGTGGTCACCGTGGGCGTGGTGGGCGTCCTCGCGGGGGTGCTGCGATGAGCGTGTTGCTGATGACGCGGCGAGCGGGTGGGGCGGCGGCAAATTCGTCAGTCGCTGGTATTTCCGCAAAGCTGACGCAGCAAGGTACGCCAACCACGGGTGCGCTGCGCTTTACAGGGGGCTTCTGGCTTCCTGACAGTGGTGCAAACTCGATGAGCGAAGCCGATGTCACCGCAAAGAAATTCAGCGTGTGGATCGGTGGCGTCGAGCAAGCCATTCACACCGAAGCCATGCGCGGTCGTCATCCGAATGGAAAGGTGCGCTGCATCCGCTACGACTTTGACTATACGTGCGCGTCCACCGCTGATGTGGTTGCGGATGTCCGCATCGGCACCGTGCGAGGAACGACCGACATCTCGCGCCGAACCATCACGCAGTCGGTGAGCCAAGCGAAGCGGTGGCTGGTTGCGACCGATACCGATTTCACGACATCCACGCGGGCGACCGGGATGCCCCTCGCCAAATCTTCGCTGTGGAATGCGGCTGAAACGGCTTTCCTGACGACGTTGCTGGATTCAGCCATTAGCTACACCAACACCTCAAATAACGGATCAAAAGGACCAGCCACGTATGACCCTGCTCGGCTCTGCGTGTCGGCGTTTCTTTGCACAGGGAATGCCACGTATCTGAATCATGCGTACATCGTCGCGAATAAGTGGTTCAACGACTATTTCAAAGTCTCTGGGACCGACAACAACTACGGCGGCACAACGCAGATTGATACGGAGTCTCTTGGCATCTATGCGGTTTCGTTTCCCGAACAGTATTCCCTGGTCGAGTGGTCGTTTGGCCTCATGTATGAACTGACGGGGTGGTCGTATTACTGGGCGTTCACGAACCATTACGCGCAGCGGTACTACTGCGGAGCGTCAAACAGCACCACGCAGACGACGACTGGCGATTTCTACGACAACCCGACCGCGGGCGATAATTCAATTCGACGTGGGTATCGAAATCTGCGGTGGATGCTTGGTGGCTACACGTTTGATACCACCTATGCATACGGAGACGCCGACAACGGCGCACGCACACCAACGTGGCCGACCGAACTGCCGTGGCATTTGGAATCGCTAGAATACAACAAGTACGACACCTCTGCGGGCGCGTACCGTGAAAACTTCCGAGGACAAAACCCCGGACAGCGTGTTGACGCATCATGGGCAGACGGCGATTTCCAAAACTTCGCGGTGTCTATCGTTAACAACGCGCTGATTGACTACCTCGAAAACATTAAAGCCGATAACCGTTTGCCCGGTTGGATCAAGACCAACATGAACATCGTGTTGGCAAATGCGAGCGAACTCCCATCGTCACACTACTACCACAACAACGGCGGTGCGACGAGTGGAAAGTTTGCTGTGCCGTATCGCAACGTGTCCCCAGCCGTTACGTCTCTTTCAGTAGATGGCGGGCCAGCAGGCTCTGGTGGCAACAACGATCCATTTGACATTGTGATGCACTCGCGGGCGCTTGCGTTCCTAGCGCAGGAGTATCCCAGCGACACTGTAAATGGCAAAACCTACGCACAGTGGCTGGCGATCACGATGCGTCCAGAGCAGATGGAAGGGATTCTGTGGGATTGGAAATTTATCGGGGAAACGGTACAAGCGTTTGACGCGCCGTACCGCCGACTCTATGGCAACCCGTCGCGTCCGTCTGCCATTCGTACACCTACCGTTTACACCAATCAACCGACATGAGCGTCCTACGCACGGACTTCGCGGGCGCGTTTGATTCGGGCCTGTTTGCCAAGACCGAAACCGCTGGCACCGTCACGCAGACGGGCGGCGAGATTCTGTTCAACTACAACACCGGCTATCCCGGCATCTGTTACGTCGATGACGTGACGGCGATGAACATGACCGGCGAAGATGTGGTGATTGAGATGAGTACGTTCCCCACGTCAAACCCGTGCTATATGCGGTTTTACGTGCTGGATTCCACGGGCAAGGGATGGGGCGTCAATTTTACGTACTCGACCACCGCATCAGGCACACTTGCTTTCGTCAAGATCGTGGCGGGTGCAGTCACTGTTGTCAGCAGCTTTGGTAACTACGACAACGTGTCGCACAAGTTTATGCGGCTGCGTGAAGCCAGCGGCACGGTGTACCTCGACCGCAGCCCAGACGGTACGACGTGGACGAACGTGTCCAGCTTTACTATCGCCGCGCAGATCAGTGGCGTCGATCTGACTGCCATGAAGTCGCGGTTCGGCCAGACCGACAGCGACGGGAACGGCATCTACGGCGTGACGAACTACTGGGCGCCCGCGCTCGCCGGTTCCACCTTCTTCCGCCCCTACTTCATCACCGGCTAAGGAGTACGCATGACGAACACAG